>NZ_JBJGYY010000008.1:0-139888 GCF_054050235.1 Geodermatophilus sp. SYSU D00696
CCAGTTGATTGCCGGCCAGGGCCATGGCTGCGCCGGCAGTGGTGAGCAGGAGCAGGAGCCGCCGGGCGCGGCTGGGCCCGGCCTTCAACTGATCCGCCGCCTGCGACCACACACTCTGCCGCTGCCACGCCCATTCCACGACCGACGAAGTGGACGGCTCAGTCACGGACGGCAGACTGCCACAATTAGGGCTGGGAAGCTGGCGTGGCCGCTGACGAGTCGCCTAGGTCGCCTTCGTGACCACGCGCCGCACCCAGCCCGGCTAGGCCTGTAATGCGTCTCCGTACCTGGCGAGAACCGCGCGAACCTCGGTGAGGGCCATGCCCTCAGCGTGGGCAGCCAATTGGTCGAGCAGGCTCTCGGCGTCCGCGAGCAAGCCTGCAGCACTGGCCGCACTACATGACCGGGCGAACGCCTCCATCGCCTCCAACGCTCGCTGCCGGTCGGTGTCGCCGGTAGCAGCCAGTCCGGCCAGCGCCAGGGCTCGGACCTCGAGTACATCAGCGCGCTTGTTTTCTTTAGGGATTAGCAGTGCATCGGCAGCCGTGAGCGCAGTTGTGAACGCCCGCACGCCCTCCTCGACGCGGTTCAGCTGCAATAGGGCCACCCCGGCTAGCAGCCGAATGATCGGCTTCTCGGTGGGATTCGACAGGTCGCGCGCCGCGACCGTCGCGTCGAGCGCCATCGCCGGATCACCCATCTCGAGGTGGACCCGCGCCAAGCCAGACCCAGCCGTGGCTGCCAACCCGATGTCGCCGGTGAGGTCCGCAATACCTGCCGCCTGCTGAAGGAGCGGTCCAGCTTGGCGCGGATCCCCGAATGCCAACCAGGCCCGGCCCAGGCCACTCAGCGAGGCGCTCTCGCCGGAGCGGTCGCCGATCTCCCGGGCGATGGCCAGGGCCTGGGTGTACAGGTCGATGGCCTGCCGGTAGTCACCCGACTGGCTGTAGGCGTTCCCCAGGCCGTCCAGTGCGCTGCCCTCGCCGGAGCGGTCGCCGATCTCCCGGGCGATGGCCAGGGCCTGGGTGTACAGGTCGATGGCCTGCCGGTAGTCACCCAACGCGGTCTGGGCGTTCCCCAGGCCGCTCAGCGCGAAGATCTCGCCGGAGCGGTCGCCGATCTCCCGGGTGATGGCCAGTTCCTGGGTGTACAGGTCGATGGCCTGCCGGTAGTCACCCAACTGGCTGTGGGCGTTCCCCAGGCCGTCCAGTGCGCTGCCCTCGCCGGAGCGGTCGCCGATCTCCCGGGCGATGGCCAGGGCCTGGGTGAACAGGTCGATGGCCTGCCGGTAGTCACCCAACGCGGTCTGGGCGTTCCCCAGGCCCCTCAGCGCGAAGATCTCGCCGGAGCGGTCGCCGATCTCCCGGGTGATGGCCAGTTCCTGGGTGAACAGGTCGATGGCCTGCCGGTAGTCACCCAACTGGCTGTGGGCGTTCCCCAGGCCGTCCAGTGCGCTGCCCTCGCCGAAGCGGTCGCCGATCTCCCGGGCGATGGCCAGGGCCTGGGTGTACAGGTCGATGGCCTGCCGGTAGTCACCCGACTGGCTGTGGCCGTTTCCCAGGCCCCTCAGCGCGAAGATCTCGCCGGAGCGGTTGCCGATCTCCCGGGTGATGGCCAGTTCCTGGGTGAACAGGTCGATGGCCTGCCGGTAGTCACCCAACTGGCTGTGGGCGTTCCCCAGGCCGTCCAGTGCGCTGCCCTCGCTCGAGCGGTTGCCGATCTCCCGGGCGATGGTCAGGGCCTGGGTGTACAGGTCGATGGCCTGCCGATAGTGACCTACCGCGGAATGGATGCCCCCCAGGCCGCTCAGCGTGAAGATCTCGCCGGAGCGGTTGCCGATCTCCCGGGTGATGGTCAGGGCCTGGGTGTACAGGTCGATGGCCTGCCGGTAGTCGTCCAACATGAAGTGGGCGTTCCCCAGGTTGCCCAGCATGCCGCCCTCGCTCGAGCGGTCGCCGATCTCCCGGGCGATGGCCAGGGCCTGGGTGTACAGGTCGATGGCCTGCCGATAGTGACCTACCGCGGAATGGATGCTCCCCAGGCCCCTCAGCGTGAAGATCTCGCCGGAGGGGTCGTCGATCTCCCGGGCGATGGTCAGGGCCTGGGTGTACAGGTCGATGGCCTGCCGGTAGTCGTCCAACATGAAGTGGGCGTTCCCCAGGTTGCCCAGCATGCTGCCCTCGCTCAAGCGGTCGCCGATCTCCCGGGCGATGGCCAGGGCCTGGGTGGACAGGTCGATGGCCTGCCGATAGTGACCTACCGCGGAATGGATGCTCCCCAGGCCGCCCAGCGCGCTGGCCTCGCTGAAGCGGTCGCCGATCTCCCGGGCGATGGCTAGGGCCTGGGTGTACAGGTCGATGGCCTGCCGATAGTCACCCAACGCGCCCCGGGAGTTGCCCAGGTTGAGCAGGTGATTAAGGTTTATGGATGAGTCGGTGATCCGCTCGTGGATCACCTCGTGCAGGTCCACGAGAGTGCGGTAGTGGCCCCACCGTTGGAGGTACTCGAAGTCGATGTCGGCCAGGACGGTGGCGGCGGTGTCATAGTCGCCCGTGGCGCAGCGCAATCCGAACTCGGCCAGCTGTGGCTGAAGGTCATTAAGGGTGCGCCAGGACTCTCGCGGCGTGCGAATTTGGGTGTAGTAGTCCGCGGCGCCGGCTTGGAGGCCCGTCAAGGTGAACGTCGCGGCCGAGTCACCGGGGCTCCCGGACCGTAGATGGCTGCGCGCGTAGTCCCGGTCGACCGGGTGCAGGTAGTAATGCCCGTCCTGGAAGCGCACCAGCTGCCGGCGGACCAGCCGGGAGAGGATGGGTGCGGCATTCGTGGTGGGGTTAACCGGTCGCAGCAGGAAGTCGACCCCGACCTCCGAGACCGGCGCGGGAAAGACCGACAAGACCTGCATCACCTGCTGCGCTGGTGGATCCAACAATTGGTACGCCTCCCCGACCAACACTTCGACGACCTGGTCCTCGGGCAGGTGGCGGGTGCGGTTCAGCAGGTCCCGCGGGCTGAGCGTGTCATCGGCGTCGAGAATGGCCTTGACCGCCTCCAGCGCCCGGGGAAATCCGCGGGTGTGCTGGCGCAGCCCGTCGAGCACCGCCTCGGGCGCATCACGTAGCCCGAGGTGACCGTTGTCGTCGAGCTCTCGCAGCACCGTCTCGGCCTCCGGCGAGCCCAGGCCCTCCTCCAATCGCAGCTGGCGCTGGCGGGCCGGCTCGACCTGCAGCAGTGCCGTCGGACGCACCCGCGTTGTGACGACCACGGTGACCGCGTGCGCCGCCGCGCTGAGCACCGCGCTCAACGCCTCGTGCAGGGCCACCTCGTCGAGGGTCTCCCGCTCGGTATTCATCACCGACTCGAGATTGTCCAGCAGTACCACCACTGGCTCAGCAACCGGAAAGGCCTCCAGCAACGCAAGCATCATCTCCGCCGGCGTGTGGTGCGGGTCCTGATACAAGTTCTGCAGTCGCTGTGCCTCGCTGGCCGGCGCCAGCTGCATCAGATCCGCTACGAGGGTTGGGTAATCCACTTTGTGTACGCTGTTGCGGCTTAGATAAATGATTCCCCCCACTGTGATCTCGGCGACGTCGCCCTCCAAGTCGGGAACGCGGCCCGTCTCCAGACCCTTCAGTAGCCGGCACACCATCGCGGTCTTGCCGATTCCACCGCGGCCGACCACTGTCACCATGCGGATTGCCGGATCGGTGATGTAGCGGGCCAGCAGCCCCGTCTCGACCTGCCGATCCTGGAACCAGGCAGGCGCCGTTGCCGGGGGTGGGTTGAGAAACTTTGATGACCTGACTGGCTGCGGCTCGGCCGGTACCTGCTCCCTTACGAGGCCGCTGCGCTGCCGTTGGCGCGTCTCGGCCAGCTCCCGCAGCGACCGTTCCACCAGTCGCGCTAGCTGATCGGGGTTGGCGAAGGACTGCGTGGTCAACTGGCTTTTACGCACGCGGCGACGAAAGGCGTCCTGGCGAGCCCCGAACTCCGCATCGATTAGCTTCGACAGCGGAATGCCTAGGTTGACGGCATCGGTGTCCAGCAGGAATACCAACCGGTCTAAATTCGCGTGGGTGGCGGTGTCGAACTCCAACTCGGTGTACGACACCTCCGGCCTGTCGCGCACCGGGGAGCCGTACCGGGTGCCCAGCACCCCCACAAAGACGTCACACCCCTGCACCCGGTCGATACACACCTGTGCGGGGGCCAGATCCGCGGCGGGAAAGTCGGCCATGTCGACGATCACGTGCCCGGCGGCAGAGATCGCCCGCTCCACCGCGTCGACGTAGGACGATCCTCGCGGAAACTCCCGGAGCTCGGCGGTATGCGAAATGAAGACCCGCCACCGGGCGCCTTCTGTGGCAGCCACCGAACAAGCAAACCGCATCAAGCCCGGGTCGGGAAGCTGTTGTGTCCCCTGGGCCGAGGCCGCGCTGACGGCGGAACCAACGTGTGCTCACAGGATTCGGCATCAGGCAGGCTCAGGCTGCGGCCACGCGGTGTAACCCATGTCGGGCCGTACAGTTGTGACTGCTCAACACGCTGTGCGCGGCGATCCCGGCACGGGAGCGGGTGATCACCTGCGAGGAGGTCTTCGAGTTGCGGGTCCCGCTGCCCGACGTCGTCGCGATGCAGACCCGCCAGCCCAACCTCGAGGGAGCCGGGGAGATCCCGTTGCGCCGGCTGGTCAAGGAGGCGCTGCGGATGCGGCCCTCGCGGATCGTCGTCGGCGAGGTGCGGCAGGAGGAGTGCCTCGATCTGCTCATCGCGCTCAACAGCGGCCTGCCCGGCATGTGCACGCTGCACGCCAACAGCGCCCGCGAGGCCGTGGTCAAGATGTGCACGCTCCCGCTGCTGGCCGGCGACAACATCGGCCACGCCTTCGTCGTCCCGACCGTGGCCGCGAGCGTCGACCTGGTCGTGCACGTGGCCACCGAGGCCTCGGGGCAGCGGCGGGTCCGCGAGATCGTGGCGGTGCCCGGGCGCGCCGAAGGCGGCGTGGTCGAGCTGGCCGACGTCTTCACCACCCGCGAGGGCCGGCTGGTCCGGGCCGAGGGCTTCCCGCCACACGCCGACCGCTTCGCCGCCGCCGGGTTCGACCTGCCCGCGCTGCTGGAGGCGCGCCGGTGACCGGTGCCCTCCTGGGGCTGCTGCTGGGTGTCGGCCTGCTGCTGGTCTGGCGCAGCGGGCCGCGGGCGCCGCAGCGTCGCTCCGGCCCCCGCCCGCCCGGCCGCCGGGCCCGGCTGCTCGCCGAGGCCGGCCTGACCGGCATCAACCCCGCCCAGCTCGTGGCGCTGCAGGCCGGGCTCGGGCTGCTGGCCACCGTCGTCGTCCTCCTCACCACCGGCACGGTCAGCGTGAGCCTCGCCTTCGGCGTGTTCGGGTTCGTGCTGCCGCACGTACAGGTGCGCCGGCTGGCCGCCCGCCGCCGCGCCGACCTGCGGGAGGTGTGGCCGGAGGTCGTGGACAACCTGGCGTCGGCCGTGCGGGCCGGGCTGTCGCTGCCCGAGGCGCTGTCGGCCCTGGCCGTCCGCGGGCCGGAGGTGCTGCGCCCGCCGTTCGCCCGCTTCGCCGCCGACCACCGGTCCAGCGGCCGGTTCGGCGAGAGCCTCGACCGGCTCAAGGCCGACCTCGCCGACCCGGTGGGCGACCGCATCGTCGAGACGCTGCGCGTGGCGCGCGAGGTCGGCGGCTCCGATCTCGGCCGGGTGCTGCGGACCCTGGCGACCTTCCTGCGCGAGGACGCCCGCGCCCGCGCCGAGCTGGAGACCCGGCAGGGCTGGGTCGTGCAGGCCGCCAGGCTGGCCGTCGGCGCGCCCTGGGCGGTCCTGCTGCTGCTGGCCACCCAGTCGACGACGCTGGCGGCCTACGACTCGCCGCTGGGCACGGCGCTGCTGCTCGGCGGCGGCGTGGTCTGTCTGGTGGCCTACCGGCTCATGATGCGGATCGGGCGGCTGCCGCAGGACGTGCGGGTGCTGCAGTGAGCGAGCATCGCAGCGAGCGCCAGCGAGCGAGGAGCGGAGCGAACGGGCCGCGGAGCGGCGGGGTGTCGTCGTGAGCGCCTCCTCGACGGGCATGCTGCTCGGGTTGGCGGCCTCCTCGGGCCTGCTGCTGGTGGTCGGCTTCGCGCCGCCGTTCCGGTCGGTGCGGCTGGTCGACCGGCTGGCGCCGTACATCCACGACACCCCGCCGCCGTCGCGGCTGCTCGGGACGGCGACCGAGCCGGGTCTGCTGGTCGCCGTGCGTCGGGTGTTCGGCCCGCTGGTCGCCGACGGGGCGCGGCTGGTCGACCGGGTGCTCGGCGGCCGCTCCGCGGTCCGGCGCCGGCTCGACGCCCTGGGTGCGGAGCAGACCGTCGAGGACCTGCGCGTCGAGCAGGTGGTCTGGGGCGGGCTCGGCCTGCTCGGCGCGGCGCTGCTGGCCGGCGTCTCGTCGCTGCTGGCCGGCAGCGTCAACGTGCTGTCGGTCGCGCTGCTGTGCCTGGGCGGGCTGCTCGGCGGCGTCCTGGGGCGGGACTGGTGGCTGACCCAGCAGGTACGCCGCCGCGAGGAGTTGCTGCTCGCGGAGTTCCCGGTGGTCGCCGAGCTGCTGGCACTGGCGGTCACCGCGGGGGAGAGCCCGACCGCGGCCATCGCCCGGGTCTCGCGGCTGTCCGGCGGCGAGCTGGCCAGCGAGCTCGGCGGTGCCCTCGGCCGGGCCCGCGCCGGCGTCCCGCTGGTGCAGGCGCTGCAGGAGGTGGCCGACCGGACGTCGGTCGACGCGCTGGCCCGCTTCGTCGACGGCCTGCTCGTCGCCATCGAACGCGGCACCCCGCTGGCCGAGGTGCTGCGCGCACAGGCCGCCGACGTCCGGGAGGCCGGCAAGCGCCAGCTGCTGGAGGCCGGCGGCCGCAAGGAGATCGCCATGATGGTGCCGGTCGTCTTCCTGGTGCTGCCGGTCACCGTCCTGTTCGCCCTGTTCCCGGGGCTAATCAGCATCGTCTCGCTGGCGCGCTGAGCGCCGGCACAACCCGAGGAGGACGACGGATGCGGGCCCTGGCCTGGCTTCTCACGCTCACGGCGGCACTGGCCGCGCGGCTCCGGGAGGACGATCCCGAGCGGGGCGACGTGCCCGGCTGGGTGATGATCACCGTGATGACCGCGGCGCTGGTGCTGGCGATCCTGGTGCCGTTCCGCGAGGCGATCGTGTCGGCGGTGCAGAACGCGCTGGCCTCCGTCACGGCCGGTGGCTGAACGGCGGGACCCCGAGAGAGGCGGCGCCGTCGTCGACTTCGTGCTGGTGTCGGTGCTGGTCGTGGTGCTGCTGCTGGCGGTGCTGCAGGTGGCGGTCTACGTGCACGTGCGCAACGTGGTGACCGCCAGCGCGCAGGAGGGTGCCCGGTACGCGGCCAACGCCGACGTGCCGACGTCGGCGGCGACCGGCCGGGCGCTGGCGACGGTGGCCCGGGCGACGTCGACCGGCACCGCCGAGGGGCTGGTGTGCACCGCCGCGGAGGAGGTCGACCCGACCGGGCTGGTGCTGGTGACGGTGCGCTGCACCGGCGCGGTGCCGACGCTGCTGGCCGGGCTGGGTGACGTGCTGCCGCTGGAGGTCACCGGCCGGGCGGTGGAGGAGGCGGCGTGAGGTGGCTGCGCGCCCGGCTCGGGCAGGTCGCCGGGGAGCGGGGCTCGGCTCTGGTGGAGTTCGTGTTCGTGGCGCTGGTGGTGTTCGTGCCGCTGGTGTACGTGGTGGCCGGGTTCTCCGCGGTGCAGCGCGGGGTGTTCGCCGCGACCGCGGCCGCGCGGGAGGCCGGCCGCGCGCTGGCCACCGCGCCGGACGCCGTCTCCGGGCTGGCGCGGGCCGAGCGGGCCGCGCAGTTGGCGGTGGCCGACCAGTCGGTGGAGGCGTCTGACGTGCGGCTGGCCTACGTCCCGGCTGGCGCTGCGTGCGGGTCGGCCGGCGGGTACGTGCCCACGCTGGCGCCGGGGGAGGAGTTCTCGGTGTGCGCCACGGTGACCGTGCGGATCCCGCTGCTGCCGGAGTTCGTCGACGCCAACACCGCCACCGGCCAGTTCGTCGTCGAGACCGACCGCTACGTCGACCGCTGAGCCGTCCACGGCTCAGCGGCCGAGTGCCTCCTCGGGACTGAGAACTGCGCAGCGGTGATCAGCGGTGCGCCCAGAGCCTCGGCCAGCGCGACGTACCAGGCGTTGTGGGCGGTCATGTCACCGCGCAGGTCCACCAACCGCTAAAAGAACGACGTGAAGGGATGAATGCCGCACGACGGTGCCCTCAGTTTGGCGGTTCGTCGCGCAGGATGTCGTCAGGTGCAGTCCCGAGTTGCTGCGACTTCTCACCTTCCCACTGCTGCACTCGTAGATACTCTTCGTGTAGGTCGCGGTAGCACGCTCCGACGGGCCCGGGGATCTCAAGGTCTTCGTCCGTAACCCACAAGGCATCAATTGCCATATGAGGGGCGCCGAGGATGGCCACGCCTGCGTCGAGTACATCGGAGTTGCCATCACGGGTCAGAGATATCTGCACTCTGTACATGTGAGTGCCCACTACGTTCTCAGGCTCGGGCACCTGCATGGAGAATTCGAACCGATCGGCTTGGCCGGGTTCGATCTCCTGGGCGACGTCAACGTCCAGGATCTGATTGGGCTGCGGGTCAAGGGGCAGCGTCACGTCATACGTCTGGCTGACCATCAGCGCGCCGCCAGCTTCGCAAACGTCGAAGAAGGCATGGTCGAGAATCTGAAGCCGCGCGCCATCCACTACGGAGACCTGATCACCGACATTGCGTAATACGACCTGCAATCGGGGTGCCACTATCTTGAATTCGCCTTCTCGTTGGCCGACCGCGATGGAGCCGTCTTGCACCGCAATGTCGACGATCTCGAGCTCGGTGCGCGGTCGACTCATCCACCACGTGAATGCTGCGGCCACCAGAGCGACGAGTAGCGGGGCGATCAGATACACGGCGACCTTCTCCGAAGTCAGCCAACGCGACTTCGTTGCCGGTCCGACAGACTGGCCCTGATCAGTCACCATTCCGCTCCCGTGGCATCCGGAAAGGGTGAGGACGACGCCGTGGTCGTCCGTTCAACGCCTTCACTAATAGGCAACGTGATATTGGCCGACCTGGCGTCACGGGTCCGTCACCAGGGCGTCACCGTTCCGATTGCGCGTTACTGGCAGGGCGCTTGCCCTGCTGGGCTCCGAGGCGTGACCTGTCTCGTTGGTCCGCAGGCGGGCCGCAGGACATGCCAAGAGCCATCAGCCACGAGCGCGCGTGTGATCGGCATCGGGCTTGGTCGCGTCGCTTCGGCCTCAACGACCTCCGCCCTCGACCACGTGGTGTTGCTCAAGGAACTGGGCGGGTGCCGCATGCTCGCTGAGCTGACACCCAGGTGTGAGCAAGGTGACGCGGCTCGATTGGGCCTAATGGCCTGGCGTGCGCCATGGCGATCGTCTGGATCACCGACGAGGACCGCCAGGACATGCACCATGCAGCGGAAGAGCGTCGCGTCCCAGCTGAGCTCGAGCAGAAGTACGCGGTGTACCGGGAGGCGGACAGGACCCCGCTGACCGAGGGGCGGCTGCGGATCCTCAACGGGCAATTGGACCTGTCGCCATCCAGGAGAGGGCGGAGAAGGAGGACCGAGAAGGTCGACGGCAAGGTGACGGATGAGTGACCACCGTCCGCGGTGCTGTCTGGCTGGCCGCTCTCGCCATCGCGTCTGTCGCGGCGTACGCCACGCTCGTCGTGCTGCCCTACTTCGTCAACGACCTCGATCGCTTCCCGTTGGCCGAGGTCGGAGGCGGCTACCACGACCCCAAGGACCTGTGGCCGACGACGGTCCCGTACGTCGGTGGATAGCTGCACCTGGGTGGCGTGCTGTCGATGGTCTTCGCCCCGATGACGCTCCTGTGTGTGGCCTTCACGAGCGGGTGCGCGTCGGGGGGCCATCACCCGCCGGGCACCAGGGGTTGCAGCCGCGCACGCAGTCGGTCCCTGGTGTGCGTCGTCGCTGCAGCGTGGTTCTTCAGCCCCTTCGCGCAGGCTCTCGCCGCGTGGCAGATGGACCAGCGCGGTACCGGTGACCCTGAACCGTCCCTGACTTGAGCGCCGGAAATCCGATGTCGCCTCGCGCTGGCGGACGCGTCGAGCACCTTCACCCGCTGTCGCGGTCGGCGCGGACCACGTCGGCCGACGAGAACGTGCTGAACCCCGCACCGGCGCCGCGCTCCAGGTGTGCCCGGACCTCCGACACCACGGCGGCCGGCCGTTGCCCACCGGCGTCCTCGACGACCCCCGCCGGCACCGGCTCCTCCAGGCCCTCGCCGGTCTCCTCGGCGCGCCGGTGGACGTCCCCCGACATGTCGGAGGTCAGCCCATCGTCTTCTGGCCGTCGATCGACTCCCGCAGGATGTCGGCGTGACCGGCGTGCTGGGCGGTCTCCGCGATGACGTGGAGGAACACGCGCCGGACCGACCAGCTGGCGCCCGGCTCGAACCAGGGCGCCTCCGGCAGCGCGTGCTCGGCGTCCAGGTCGAGCGTGGCGACGAGCTCGTCGGTGTGCCGGGCGACCTCCTCGTAGTCGGCCAGCACGCCGGCCAGCGTCTCGCCGGGCGCGAGGTGCCAGTGCCGGGTCGCGGCGTCGGGGCCCCAGTTGCGGTGCATCGCCTCGGCGCCGCCCTCGGCGAACCGCACCCAGCCGGCCTCCGTGGCCGCCACGTGCTTGATCAGCCCGGCCAGGTTGAGCGCGCTGACGGTCGGCCGCCGCGTCGTCTGCTCGTCGGTGAGATCGCGGACGGTGAAGCGCAGGAACGCCCGGTGCCGCCGCAGCGACTCGATCAGGTCGGCCCGCTCGCGGGTGAGGGTGGTCGAGCCGGTCATGGGGTCCCCTTCCGCCGTCCTCGGACTGGTCGGTGCCGACGCTAGGGGGAGGGAGTGCCGGACGGAACGGATCGGCATCCGCCGATGACCCCGGCGTATCAGAACCGTCATACCTGCGTCCTAACGTGCAGCTCACAGGCACCGTTGGCCAGGAGGTCGTCATGAGCCCGACCATCACCAGCATCGACCAGCTCGACCTCGACATCTCGGTCGCCTACATCGCGCTCGGCGTCGCCCGCAGCTCGTGGGACCGGTGCCCGAGCGCGGAGAACAGCCGCGCCGTCGACGAGGCGGAGCGCAGTGTCAACCGCCTCCTCGAGGACCGGTTCGCCGCCCAGCAGTGACCCGCCACGAGGAGGGTCGTCCGAGCCGTCCCCACGGGCCGCGACGGCGGGTCCGGCCGGCCGATGCCGGGGTCGCGACCCGCGCCGCCCGGAGCCCGGACATCCCCCTTTCGTGTTCGGGGAGTGACGAGAGCCACTCTCGTGATCTCCACAATCGTCACGAAGGGTGATGACAACCGACTAACTCGTGCGCGACACCCCGCGTAGAGCGGGTCCAAGCGCAGGTTCCCCCGATCGGTGCGGCATCTGACGATCTAGCGCGCTTACGGTGCGTCAGGCGCCCGACCGGGTGCCAGCGAGAGGACCGATCGGCTCCCCCCGACCCCGCGCAGCGGCGCGCGGGTGCGGCACCGGGCGCCGGAGCCTGCCACGGACGGCAGCCCCGGCCGGCCCCGTACCGCGGGTCCTCTGGTCCTGCCTGTCCGCCGGGCGCTGCGCCGTGTGCGCGCGCCCGGACCGCTCCACCGACGAATGGGTTCGCTCTTGCCTGTCACAGCTCCTCCGTCGTGCCGCGTGCCGTCGTCGTCGGTCGCCCTCCGGGAAGGAGGCAGCCTCCCGGTCACGTCCCGGCGTGGCTGACCTCGACACCCGGACGGACTACCCCTACGACGACTTCAGCGAGCTCGCCGGACCGCTGCAGGAGCCGGCCGCGGACCACCGCGTCCGCTTCCGCCCGGTCACCCGGGGCGGGGCGCGCGTGCGGGCCTGGCTGCTGGTGTCGACGGCCCTGCTCTTCGAGGTCCTGTTCCTCGCCTTCCTGCTGCGGCCGGCCAACCACCCGGTGTTCACCGGCGGCTGGCAGGCGTACCTGGCCATGGCGCTCATCGGCAGCATCGCCGTCATCGAGGGGCTGCGGCTGCTCAACGTCTGCACCCTGGCCGTGGCCACGCTCAACGCCCGCGACCCGGTCCCGATGACCCCGCTGACCGGTCAGCGCCTGGCGTTCATCACCACGATCGTGCCGGGCTCGGAGCCCATCGAGATGGTGCGGCGGACCCTCGAGGCCGCCGTCGCCGTCCGGTACGAGGGCACGTTCGACGTCTGGCTGCTCGACGAGGGCGACGACCCGGCCGTGCGGGCCATGTGCGCCGAGCTCGGCGTCCGGCACTTCAGCCGGGCCGGGGTGCCGCGGTGGAACCAGAGCTCGGGCCGGCACAAGGCACGCACCAAGCACGGCAACTACAACGCCTGGCTCGAGGCCCACGGCGCCGAGTACGACTTCTGGGTGTCGGTGGACACCGACCACGTGCCGATGCCGAACATGGCCGAGCGGCTCATGGGCTACTTCCACGACCCCGACGTCGCCTTCGTCGTGGGGCCGCAGGTCTACGGCAACTACGACAACCTCGTCACCCGGGCCGCCGAGTCCCAGCAGTACCTGTTCCACAGCGTCCTGCAGCGGGCGGCGAACCGGTCGACCAGCGCGATGTTCGTCGGCACCAACAACGCGGTGCGGATCTCGGCGCTGCGGGCCGTCGGCGGGCTGCAGGACTCCATCACCGAGGACGCCGCGACCAGCCTCGTCTGGCACGCCGCCCGCAACCCACAGACCGGGGCGCGGTGGAAGTCGGTGTACACCCCCGACGTCCTGGCGGTCGGCGAGGGCCCGAGCACCTGGCGTGACTACTTCACCCAGCAGGGCCGCTGGGCCCGCGGGACCGACGAGGTCGTCCTCCGCCGGTTCTGGCGGCTGGTCCCGCGGATGCCGTTGCGCCGGCTGACGCACTACGCGCTGCTGATGTCGTACTACCCGGCCGCTGCGATCAGCTGGGTGCTCGGCATCACCAACCTGGTCGCCTACCTGCTCACCGGCGTCGCGGGCCTGATGGTGCCCGCCCAGCTGTGGCTGATGCTCTACGTCAACGCCGCGGTGCTGCAGGTCGCCGTCTACTTCTGGAACCGCAAGCACAACGTCAGCCCGCACGAGGAGGAGGGGTCCTCGGGGGTCAGCGGGATGGCCATCTCGGTGATGTCGGCGCCGATCTACGTCAGCGCCTTCCTCGCCGCGGTGCGCAACCGCAGCACCGGGTTCCACGTCACCCGCAAGGGCGCGGTCAGCGGTGACCGGCTCGGCGTCTTCGGCCGGCACCTGGGCTGGGCCGCCGTCCTGGTGGTCGCGCTCGCGGCCTCGCAACTGCTCGGCCACACCCACCCGGCCATCCGCGTCTGGGCGCTGCTGAGCCTCGCCATGGCCCTGCTGCCGGTCGCCCTCTGGAGCGCCGGGCGGGCGCGCGCACGCCTGCGCACGCCGGCCCCGGCCCTGCCCGCACCCGACGTCGTCCCGGCGCCGGCCCTCGCCGCGCCGGCCGTCCGGTTCGTCGGCAACCGGCTCGTCGACGTCCCCCAGACCCAGGAGAGCACCCGATGACCCGACGCAGGCCGCGCCCCGCGCGGCGGCTGCGCAACGCCGCCCTGGTCGCCGCCGCGGTGGCCGGGCTGGTGGCCGCCAACGGCCCGGTCGTGACGGCCGTCGCCGAGGAGGTCTACACCGACTACCAGCGCAGCCGCCCCGACTACCAGGCGGAGTACGGCTCCTGGGAGACCATCGAGCTGCCCGAGGAGTACCGCGGCCAGGCCGTGCACGCCGCCCTGCTCCACACCGGCGACGTGCTGCTCATCGCGGGGTCGGGCAACAACGCCCGCGACTTCGAGGCCGGCACCTTCCGGACCATCCTCTGGGACCCGGTCAGCGGAGAGGCCGAGGAGATCCCGACGCCGGAGGACCTGTTCTGCTCCGGGCACGCCTACCTGCCCAACGGCAACCTGCTCGTCGCGGGCGGCACCCGCGACTACGAGGTCCTCGCCGACGACGTCACGCACGCCGCCGGCGTCCTCACCGTCAAGAACGAGCGCCTCGACGGCCCGGTGACCCTGCCCGCGGGCACCCGCTTCACCGCGCTGGGCAACGCGTACGTGACCGCCGAGGAGGTCACGGTGCCACCCGCGCACCTCATGCCCGACGGCAGCTCCATGGCCGGCGAGATGGAGGTGTGGATCGAGGCCGAGGAAGAAGGCGAGCAGGCCGTCGTCCGGGGCGGCCAGCAGTTCCAGGTCGAGGAGTTCAGCCCGGAGGAGCGGTCCACGCTCTACGGCCAGGGCGACACGATCACCCTGGACAAGCAGAACTACACCGGCCTCGACGCCTCCTACGAGTACGACGTCGCCAGTGAGCGCTACGTCGAGACCGAGCGGCTGACCGAGTCGCGCTGGTACCCGACGCTCGTGGGCCTCGAGGACGGCGGCGTGCTCGCCGTCTCCGGCCTCGACGAGTACGGCCAGGTCGTCGACGGCGACAACGAGGTCTACGACCCGGCCACCCGCACCTGGGAGAACCGCCCCGACCTGGAGCGCTACTTCCCGACCTACCCCGCGCTGTTCCGCCTCGCCGACGGCCACCGGGTGTTCTACAGCGGCTCCAACACCGGCTACGGGCCGGCCGAGGAGGGCCGCCAGCCGGGCATCTGGGACCTGCGGGACAACAGCTGGCAGGACGTCGAGGGCCTGCGCGACCCGGAGTTCAACGAGACCAGCACCTCGTTCATGCTCGCGCCGGTGCAGGACCAGCGGGTCGGCATCGTCGGTGGTGGCGGCGTCGGCGACAGCGAGGAGTCCACGGCCCGCTTCGACGTCGTCGACCTCAGCGAGCCCGAGCCGCGCTACGAGCCCGCCGGCGTCGACTACCCGAGCCCGGCCCGCTACGTCAACGCGGTGACGCTGCCCGACGACACCACGCTGCTCACCGGGGGTTCGGTCGGCTACCGCGGCAACTCGCAGAGCGACCTGTTCCTGACCACGCGGTACGACCCGCACAGCGGCCACCTGCACGAGGCGGCGCCCAACGAGGTGGGTCGCAACTACCACGCGACCGCGCTGCTGCTGCCCGACGGGCGGGTCATGACCATGGGCTCGGACCCGCTGTTCTCCGACGAGGAGAACACCATCCCCGGCCGGTTCGACACCCGTATCGAGATCTACTCCCCGCCCTACCTGTTCGCCGGGGACCGGCCGGCCATCACCGAGGCCCCGCAGGAGATCGGCCGGGGGAGCAGCTTCCGGGTCGAGACCGAGGGCAGCGTCGCCGAGGCCCGGCTGATGCGGCCCAGCGCCGTGACCCACCAGACCGACCCCGAGCAGCGGTCCGTCGCGCTCGAGGTCGGGCCGGGGTCCTGCCCCGAGGACGCCTCCGGTGCGCACGCCGCCCACGGCGGCGCCGGTCACCAGGCCGCCGACGGCGGCGGCTCCTGCCCGGACGGCTGCTGCGGCAGCGGGACGGTCGAGCTGACCGTCCCCGAGGAGGAGGGGCTGACCCCCTCGGGCTGGTACATGTTGGTCGTGGTCGACGACGAGGGCGTCCCCTCCCCGGCGCGCTGGGTGCACGTGGGATGACCGCAGCACCCCCGCGCCGGCGGTCGCTGCGCGCCGCGGTGCTGGCCGTCGTGGCCGGCACCGCGGTCGCCTGCGGCGGCGGCACGGCCGACCCCGAGCCCGCCGCTCCCGAGCAGGACAGCCAGGGCCGGAGCGCCCTGGCGGGCGAGGAGCTGTGGCTCAACCCCGAGGGCCACGGACCCGTCGCGGTGGAGCAGGCGCGGGCCGAGGGGCGGACCGAGGACGCCGAGGCGCTCGCCGAGCTGGCCGAGCAGCCGACCGCCACCTGGATCGCCACGAACGACAACCCCTATCCGGCGGTCGAGGAGATCTCGCTGGCCGCCGACGCGGCCGGGCAGCTGCCGGTCCTGGTGGCCTACAACGTGCCGGGACGCGACTGCGGCTCCTACTCCAGCGGCGGCGCCCCCGACACCGACGCCTACCTCGCCTGGATCGGCAGCTTCGCCGCGGCGCTCGGCGACCGTCCCGCCGTCGTCGTGCTGGAGCCCGACGCCGTCCCGCAGGCCGTGGTGGGCTGCCCGGGGCTCGACGCTGCGGCCCGCTACGAGGTGCTCTCCCAGGCGGTGGAGATCCTCGACCGGCAGCCCGGCGCCCGGATCTACCTCGACGCCGGCAACGCCAGCTGGATCCAGGACCTGCCGGTGCTCGCCGACGCCCTGCGCAGCAGCGGGATCGACTCGGCCGACGGGTTCTCGCTCAACGTCGCCAACTACGAGACGACCGCGGCCAGCACGGAGTACGGGACGGAGCTCTCGCAGGCGCTCGAGGAGGGCGCCCCCGAGGGAGCGCCGCCGGCGCACTTCGTCGTCGACACCAGCCGCAACGGTTCCGGCCCGCCGGAGACCGCCGACAGCGACGAGGGCCGCTGGTGCAACCCGCCGGGGCGGACGCTCGGTGAGCCGCCGACGACCTCGACCGACGTCGACCGCCTGGACGCACTGCTGTGGATCAAGCAGCCCGGCGACTCCGACGGCACCTGCGGCGGCGGCCCGCCGGCGGGTCAGTGGTGGCCGGAGGCGGCCCTGGAGCTGGTGGCCGGCTGACCCCGCCGGTGCGTCACTCGCTCCAGGGCGCGTAGTCCGTGCCGCCGCCGAGCGCGGTGAGCACGATCATCCCGGTGAAGGCGAGCAGGATGAACGCCACCACGACGGCGAACAGCACCCAGCTGCGCTCCTCGATGCCGCGCTTCTCGGGGGTGAGCGGGGTGGCCGGTTCGTCGGAGGGCCGCTGGGTCTCCTCGTCCGCGGCGGGCGGGCGGTCGACGGGCGTGGTCATGGCGACTCCCTGGGTGGGCGCCTCGGGCGCCGGGTGATCGGCGTCCGGTGATCACGCTAGGGCGGTCACGGGGCGCCGGAACGGGTCGGAAGTCCCTGCCGGAGGGCACCTGACGGTCCGCCCCGGGACTCCCGATCCGATCCTGGGCGGTCCGCGCGCCCGGTGAGCCGGGCCGGAGGTCCCGCGACGCAGGGCCCCACGACCTCATCCCGACGCCCGGGGTCCGGACCCCGGGGTCCGGACCCCGGGGTCAGCCGCCGCGCTCGACCTCGGCCTGCACGATGCCGCCGATCGCGGTCTGCAGCGCCGGGTTGGCGGTGTCGCCCTCGGCCAGGGCGGCGCGGGCGGCCTCGGGCAGCAGTGCGGGGTCGACGTCGTCGAGCCAGGTCACCTCCCCGCCGACGCGGCGGCCCACCTGCAGGCCCTCGGTTCCCTGGCGCAGCACGTACTGGTCGCCGTCGACGTCGATCGTCAGGTCGTCGCTCATGGGCGGCCCCTACCCCGCGGGCACCGGCGCACGCACCGCAGGATGGGGGCGTGGAGACCGAGGTGGTCGAGGTCGTCGTCACCGGGCCGGACGCCGACTGGCTGGCCGGCTACGCGCGGACGCTGGTCGAGGAGCGGCTGGCCGCCTGCGGGCAGCAGCTCGCGGCGATCCGCTCGGTGTACCGCTGGGAGGGGGCGGTGCACGACGAGGCCGAGGCCCGGGTCGCGCTGCACACCCGCCGCTCCCTGGTGCCGGCGCTGGTCGCGCGCACCCGCGAGCTGCACCCCTACGACGTCCCGTGCGTGCTCGCCCTGCCGGTCGCCGACGGCGATCCCGGCTACCTGCGCTGGGTGCTCGCCGAGACCCGCGAACCCTAGGGGGTCAGCAGCAGCTTGCCGCGCACGTGCCCCTCGCGGCTGCGCCGCAGCGCGTCGGCGGTCCGCTCGAAGGGGTAGGTGCCCGCGACCGGCAGCTGCAATCTGCCCTCCGCCACGAGCCGCGCGACCTCGGCCAGCCGGGGCGCGGCGCCCTCGCTGCTCGTGGTCACCTGCACGCCGAGGTCGCCGGCGCCGAAGTCGGCGGTGGTGACCACCCGCCCGGGGTCGCCGGTGAGGGTGACCAGGTCGCGCACCGACCCCCGCCCCGCGGTGTCGACGGCGCCGTCGACCCCGTCCGGCACGAGCTCGCGCACCCGCTCCGGCAGGCCCTCGCCGTAGGTGGTGGCCAGGGCGCCGAGGGAGCGGACGAACTCGGTGTTGGCCTGCGACGAGGTGCCCACGACGCGCAGCCCCCGGCTGAGGGCGACCTGCACGGCGGCGATGCCGACCCCGCCGCTGGCGCCGTCGACGACGACGGTGGAGCCCTCGGGCAGCCCCAGCAGGTCGAGGACGCGGACGGCGGTCTCCCCGGCGACGCCGAGCCCGGCCGCGGCCGCGAGGTCCACGCTCGGCGGCGCGGGCGCCCACGCGGTGAGGACGGCGTGCTCGGCGGCCGTGGCGCGGCCCAGCCCGAACACCGCGTCGCCGACGGCGACGCCGGTCACGCCCTCGCCGACCTCGTCGACGACCCCGGCCGCGTCGAAGCCCGGCACGGTCGGCCCCGCCGGCGCGCCGCCGCGGGCCGTCAGCCCGGTGACCTGCTTCCAGTCGATCGGGTTGACGCTCGCCGCCCGGACGGCGATGCGGACCCGGCCCGGCCCGGCGTGCGGCTCGTCGACCTCCCCGACGCCCACGACCTCGGGCTCCCCGTACTCGGTGTAGACGACGGCGCGCATGGGCGGGCTCCTCCCGGACGGCGGTGACGTGCGGCTGCAACCACCGTGGCCGCCGTCACCTTCCGCGGGGCCGGTCAACCGGGCTCGCCGCGCGCCTTCCGCCGGGCCACCACGACCAGGTCGACCAGCGCCACCGCGGCGAGGACGAACAGCAGCACCGCGGGCCAGGACGGCAGGTCGGTGCGCAGCCACAGGACCCCGAACACGACGCAGGTGACCAGCCCGAACGCGGCGAGGACCAGCCGCAGGGTGAGCGCCGACTGCGCCGGCGCCGCGCCGCCGATGCCCGCCGTCGGGTCGTGGTGGTCGGGCAGGCCGCGCGCGTACTCCTCGCGGGTCCGCCGGCGCCGGGGCTCGCTCATGCCGGGGGGATACCCGGCGCCGCCCCCGGCCACCCGGCGGCCCGCTGCGAGGATGGCGGCCGTGACACCGGCCGCCCGCGACACCACCGCCGTCCTCCGCGAGCTCGGCGCGGCCCTGCTGGCCGCCGCGCCGGCGGACGCGGCGCGGCTGCGCTACCGCGCCACGGTGGTCGGCGACGTCCGTCGCGACCAGCTCACCGCGGAGCCCGGCGACGGGCCGCCGGTGCCGGTGCCGGTGACCGACGCCGTCCGGGCGCGGGTCGAGGAGCTCAAGCGGGTCATGTGGACGCCCGAGCGCGGCACATGGCTGCAGACCGAGATGGTGCTCGACCGGTCCACCGGCCGGCTGCTGCCGCTGTTCAACGCCGAGGCCGTGCCCGCCGGCCCGCCGCTGCCGCGGGAGGCGCTGGTCGCCGAGCTGCGTGACTTCCCCCGCCCGCCCGACGCCGTCCCCGGGTGGATGACCGAGGTGATCGGCTGACCCTGCCGCCCGGCACCGGCCGCCCCCGGGCGCACTACCCTGGATCGACGTGGCCGCAGACTTCGCCGTCGTCCTCGACGAGCTCGACACGACCCTCCGGAGCATCGAGTCGGTCCTCGACGTCGACCGGCTCCGCCGGGAGGTCGCCGACCTCGAGCAGCAGGCGGCCGCGCCCGACCTCTGGAACGACGTCGAGGCCGCCCAGGCGCTGACCTCGCGGCTGTCCTACCTGCAGGGCGACCTGCGCCGGGTGGAGGAGCTGCGCAGCCGGCTCGACGACGTGGGCCTGCTGCACGAGATGGCCGCGGAGGAGAACGACGAGGCCACCACCGCCGAGGCCGAGCGGGAGCTCGAGGCGCTGCGCAAGGCGATCGACGAGCTCGAGGTCCGCACGCTGCTCAACGGCGAGTACGACTCCCGCGAGGCGCTGGTGACCATCCGCTCGGAGGCCGGCGGGGTCGACGCCGCCGACTTCGCCGAGATGCTCATGCGGATGTACCTGCGCTGGGCCGAGCGGCACAAGTACGCCGTCGAGGTCTACGACACCAGCTACGCGGAGGAGGCCGGCATCAAGTCGGCGACCTTCGCCGTCAAGCAGCCCTACGCCTACGGCACCCTCTCGGTCGAGCAGGGCACCCACCGGCTGGTGCGCATCTCGCCCTTCGACAACCAGGGCCGCCGGCAGACCTCGTTCGCCGGCGTCGAGGTGCTGCCCGTCGTCGAGCAGACCGACCACGTCGAGATCCCGGAGAACGAGATCCGCATCGACGTGTTCCGGTCGAGCGGGCCGGGCGGGCAGAGCGTGAACACCACCGACTCCGCCGTGCGGATCACCCACCTGCCCACCGGCATCGTCGTCTCCTGCCAGAACGAGAAGAGCCAGATCCAGAACCGGGCCGCGGCGATGCGCGTGCTGCAGGCGCGGCTGCTGGCCAAGCGGCAGGAGGAGCAGCGCGCCGCGATGGACGCGCTCAAGGGCGAGGGCTCGAGCTGGGGCAACCAGATGCGCTCCTACGTGCTGCACCCCTACCAGATGGTGAAGGACCTGCGGACCGAGCAGGAGACCGGGAACACCACGGCGGTCCTCGACGGCGACATCGACGCGTTCATCGAGGCCGGCATCCGCTGGCGCCGTCAGCAGGAGAGCGTGCCGGCCAGCTGAGCATCGCCTCCGTCACACCGCGGCGCGGTTGGCGGGCCGATCCCGCTGGGTAGCGGGGGAGGTCGCGGAATCGCTCCCGGAGCGTCTCGGTGCGAACCGACCAGGGTGCGGCTCCGGACAGGTACCGTGGCCCCTCGTGATCGAATTGCAACACGTCACCAAGCTCTACCCGGCCAGCCCCCGGCCGGCCCTCGATGACGTGACGACGGAGATCGACAAGGGGGAGTTCGTCTTCCTCATCGGCTCCTCGGGCTCCGGCAAGTCGACGTTCCTCCGGCTGCTGCTCAAGGAGGACGACCCCACCCGCGGGACGATCACGGTCAACGGCAAGACCCTCAACGGCATGAGCAAGTGGCAGGTGCCCAAGCTCCGCCGCACCATGGGCTGCGTCTTCCAGGACTTCCGCCTGCTCCGCAACCGCACCGTCGCGGAGAACGTGGCCTTCGCCCTCGAGGTCATCAACAAGCCGCACCGCACGATCAAGCGGGTCGTGCCCGAGGTGCTGGAGATGGTCGGGCTCGACGGGAAGGCCAACCGGCTGCCGCACGAGCTCTCCGGTGGTGAGCAGCAGCGGGTCGCGATCGCCCGCGCGTTCGTCAACCGGCCGCTGGTGCTGCTCGCCGACGAGCCCACCGGCAACCTGGACCCGGACACCAGCGAGGGGATCATGCTGCTGCTGGAGCGGATCAACCGCACCGGCACCACCGTGATCATGGCGACGCACGACTACCACATCGTCGACTCCATGCGCCGCCGCGTCATCGAGCTCAACGGGGGCCAGATCACCCGCGACCAGTCGCGCGGCGTCTACGGCGTCGGCCGCTGACGGTCGCCCCCCGCCACGACCTGCACCTCACGACAGGGAACCCATGCGCGTCAACTTCGTCCTCTCCGAGGTGGCCACCGGGCTGCGTCGCAACCTGACCATGACGGTCGCGATGATCCTGACCACGGCCATCTCGCTCGGTCTCATGGGGACCGGCCTGCTCATCGCCGGGATGATCTCCGACATGAAGGAGATCTACTACGACAAGGTGCAGGTCTCCATCTTCCTGGCCGACGGCGTCACCGACGAGCAGCGCAGCGCCATCGAGACCCAGCTCGCCGACTCGCCGGAGGTGGCCACCTTCCTCTACGAGTCCAAGGAGGAGGCCTACGAGCGCTTCCGGCAGCAGTTCTCCCAGCAGCCCGAGCTGGTCGAGAACACGCCGCCGGACGCGCTGCCGGAGAGCTTCCGGGTGGAGCTGGTCAACCCCGAGCGCTACGAGGTCATCGCCGCGGAGTTCCCCAACGGGCAGAACGGCGTGGACCAGGTCCGCGACGAGGGCGACTTCCTCGACCGGCTGTTCAGCCTGCTCAACGGCGCCCGCAACGCGACCATCGCCGTGGCGGTGGTCCAGGCGCTGGCGGCGCTGCTGCTGATCTCCAACACGATCCAGCTGGCGGCGTTCAACCGGCGCAACGAGACCAACATCATGCGCCTGGTCGGTGCCTCCCGCTGGTACACCCAGCTGCCGTTCATCCTCGAGGCGGCGCTCGCCGGGCTCATCGGCGCGGCGCTCGCGGTGGGCGGCCTGGTGCTGACCAAGGTGCTCTTCGTCGACCGGACGCTGGCCGGGCCGATCAAGGCGGGCATCATCCCGCCGGTCGACTGGAGCGCCATCGCCACGATCAGCCCGATCATCGCCGGTGCCGGCGTGGGCCTGGCCGCGGTCGCCGCCTACGTCACGCTGCGCCTCTACGTGCGTCTCTAGCGGGTTCGCCGCCTCCCGTCGCGGGCGGGGCCGGAGGCGGGTAGACAGCGGGCATGACGACGGTCGACGTCAGCGGTGTCCACGAGCAGGCGGCAGCGGGGGCGGGCGACGTCGACGCCGGCCGCGCCGACGTCCGCGCCGCGCTGCGGCGGCTCGGCGGGGTCGGCGCGTTCGGGTCCGACGACGAGGACCCCACCGAGGAGCTGCTGACCGCGGTGCGGATGGTCCGCCGGCTGGCGTCGGTGTCGCTGGCCACCGCCTTCGCCGCCTGGTCCCAGCGGATGGTGATCGAGTACCTGGGCGGCGCCACGCATTCCGGACCGCTCGGCGCCCTGGCCAAGGGGCTGCGCGCCGGCACGGTGGCCGGCGCCAGCGCGATGGCCCCGGCGGTCGCCGACCTCGCCGGCACCGGCACGCTGCCGGTCACCGCCACCCGCGACGGGGACGGCTGGCGGCTGTCGGGCACGGTCGCGTGGGCGTCGAACCTCTTCGACGACGCCGTCGTGGTCACCCCCGCGCGGATCCCCGACGAGGGCCGGCTGGTCGTGTGCCTGCGGCGCACCGACGACGGCGTGACCCCGACCGCGCTCTACGACCTGCTCGGCCTCAACGGCACCGGCACCGGCGGGCTGGAGCTCGACGGCGTCGCGATCGGCCCGGGGCAGGTGCTCAGCGACGACCTCGCCTCCTTCATGGCGGTGTGCCGGCCGGCGATGCTGCTGATGCAGACCGCGATGGCCGTCGGCGTCACCGACGCCGCGCTGGCCGCCTCGACCGAGCACCGGCCCGCCGTGCTGCGGGCCGACGGCGACGCCCTGGGCGAGCGGCGCGACGACACCGTGCGGCGGCTGGAGGACCTCGCCGGCGACCGGGTGGGCGTGCACCCCGGCGACCTGGCCCGGCTGCGGCTGGCCGCGCTGGACCTGGCCGCCGACGCGGTGCGGCTGGAGTCGGCGGTCGCCGGGGGAGCGGGCTACCTGGCCGGCAGCGACACCGCCCGCCGGGTGCGCGAGGTCGCCTTCCTCCCGGTGCAGGCGCCCACCTACGCGCAGCTGCGCCGGGAGGTCGCGGTGTCCGACGGTGGGCGGGCACCGGCCCGGTAACCTGGGGATATGCCGCGGGAACAGGGGCGCAAGCTGATCGCCCAGAACAAGAAGGCGCGGCACGACTACTCGATCCTCGACACCTACGAGGTCGGCCTGGTGCTCACCGGCACCGAGGTGAAGAGCCTGCGCGCCGGCCGTGCGTCGCTGGTCGACGGCTTCGCCACCGTCGACGACGGCGAGGTGTGGCTCCAGCACGTGCACATCCCCGAGTACACGCAGGGGACCTGGACCAACCACGCCCCGCGCCGCAAGCGCAAGGTGCTCATGCACCGCGAGGAGATCGACAAGCTGATCGGCAAGACCCGCGAGGGCGGCCTGACGCTCGTGCCGCTGGACCTGTACTTCAAGGACGGCAAGGTCAAGGCCACCCTCGCCCTGGCCAAGGGCAAGAAGTCCTACGACAAGCGCCAGGACCTCGCCGAGCGCGACTCGCGCCGGGAGATCCAGCGGGCGTTCGGGCGGTACGTCAAGGGCCGCCGGTGATGCGGGGGATCGCCTACGACCGGTTCGGCTCCTCCCAGGTCCTGACGCTGCGCGACGACCTGCCCGAGCCCCCGGTCGGGCCCGACACCGTGCTCGTCCGCACCCACGCCGCCGGGGTCAACCCGGTCGACGTCGGGATCCGCGAGGGGCACCTGGCCGCGGCCTACCCGCACCACTTCCCGATCGTCCCCGGCTGGGACCTGGCCGGCACCGTCGAGGCGGTCGGCCCGGCGGTGGTCGACCTCGCCCCCGGGGACGAGGTCATGGGCTACCTGCGCCGCGACGAGGTGCAGTGGGGGACCGCCGCCGAACTGGTGCCGGCGCCGCAGCGCTGTCTGGCGCGCAAGCCCGGGTCGCTGTCGTTCGCCGAGGCCGGGGCGCTGCCGCTGGCCGGGCTGACCGCCTACCAGGCGCTGACCGAGGCGCTCGACGTCGGCGAGGGCGACCGCGTGCTGGTGCACCGGGCCGCGGGCGGGGTCGGCTTCTTCGCCGTGCAGATCGCCGTCGCGCTCGGCGCGCACGTCATCGGCACGGCGAGCCCGCGCAACCACGGGTTCCTGCGTGACGCCGGCGCCGCCGAGGTCCTCGACCACTCGGCCGGGCCGGTCAGCGGGCAGCTGTCGGAGCCGGTCGACGCCGTCCTCGACCTCGTCGGCGGGGCGGCGCTGGCCGACGCCCCGGCGCAGGTGCGCGACGTCGCGCGCCTCGTCAGCGTCGTCGACCCGGCGGTGAACGGGATGGGCGGGCGCTACGTGTTCGTCCGGCCCGAGCGGCACGACCTCGAGGAGCTCGGCCGGATGGCCGACGCCGGCCAGCTGCGGGTGTCCATCGCCCGGGCGTTCCCGCTGGAGCGCACCGCCGAGGCCCACGACCTGGTGGCCGGCGGGCACGTGCGCGGCAAGGTGGTCGTCACGCTGTGACGGTCCGGCCGCCGGCGGGGGACGACGACGTCCCGCGGTTCTGGCGCGAGCTGGGCCTGCCCGGCCTGGTCGACGTCCACGTGCACTTCCTGCCCCCGCGGGTGCAGGCCAAGGTGTGGTCGTACTTCGCCGCCGCGGAGACCCACTACGGCGCCGCCTGGCCGGTGCAGTACGCGCTGCCCGAGGACGAGCGCCTGGCCGTGCTCGGCCGGCTCGGCGTCCGGGCGTTCCCGACGCTGCCCTACCCGCACAGGCCGGGCATGGCGGCGTGGCTCAACGACTGGTCGTCCGCCTTCGCCGACGCCCACCCGCAGGTGCTGCGCTCGGCCACGTTCTTCCCCGAGCCCGAGGCGCCGCACTACGTCGCCGAGGCGCTCGACCGCGGCGTGCGGGTGTTCAAGGTGCACGTGCAGGTGGGTGGCTTCGACCCGCGCCACCCGCTGCTCGACCCGGTCTGGGCGCGGCTGGAGCAGGCCGGGACGCCGGTGGTCGTGCACTGCGGCTCGGGTCCGCTCGCCGGTGAGCACACCGGGCCCGGGCCCGCGGCCGGCCTGCTCGAGCGCCACCCCGGGCTGTGCCTGGTGATCGCCCACCTCGGCATGCCCGAGTACCGCGAGTTCCTCGACCTGGCGCAGCGGTACGAGCGGGTGCACCTGGACACCACGATGTTCGCCACCGGTTTCACCGAGCGGCTCATGCCCTTCGACCCCGCGCTGCGGCCGCGGCTGGCCGCCCTGCGGGACAAGGTGCTGCTCGGCAGCGACTTCCCGTCGATCCCGTACCCGTACGCCGAGCAGCTGGCCGCGCTGGCCCGGCTCGACCTCGGCGACGACTGGCTGCGCGCGGTGCTGCACGACAACGGCGCCCGGCTGTTCGCCCTGGAGGACTGAGTGCCCACGTTCCGGTTCACCGCCGCCGTCCTCGGCACCCCGGACCCGCGCGGCCTGGCCCGCTTCTACCAGCGGCTGCTCGGCTGGCCGATCCGCGACGACGAGCCGGAGTGGGCGACCCTGCGCCCCGCCGACGGCAGCACCGGGCTGTCCTTCCAGCTGGAGGCCGACCACGTGCCGCCGGTGTGGCCGCCGGAGCCGGGCACCCAGCAGATGCAGGTCCACCTCGACCTGGAGGTCGACGACCTCGACGCCGCCTGCGCGCTCGCCGAGGAGGCCGGCGCCCGGCAGGTGGGCGGCCACGAGGACGAGCACGAGGTGGTGCGGGTCTACGCCGACCCCGCGGGCCACCCGTTCTGCCTGTTCGTCCGGCGGTAATCCGGTCGCGGCCGGGGGAGGGACCGGCCTACCGTCCTCGTCCGTGGCCGACCTCCTCGCCGACGTGACCGGCCTGCCCGACGGGTTCACCGTCCGCCCGCTCACCCTCGACGACGCCGATGCCGCCGCCGGGCTGCTCGCGGCGGCCGAGGCCGTCGACGGCACCGGCGAGCACGAGGACGCCGACGACCTCACCGAGTGGTGGGGCAGCGACCTGGTGGACCTGGCCCGCGACGGGCGGGCGGTGGTGACCGCGGAGGGCCGGCTGGCCGGCTGGGCGACGTCGATCGTCTCGCGCGGCGGCCGCGAGGCCCTCCGCATCTGGGCGGAGGGCCGGGTCGCCCCGGAGTTCCGTGGCCGCGGCATCGGCCGCGCGCTGCTGGCCTGGCAGGTGCGCCGCGGCACCGCGCAGCACGCCGAGGTGGCGCCGGCCGGGCTGCCCGGCCGGCTGGTCGTCTCCGTGTGGCCGGCCATGACCTCGCTGGGGTCGCTCCTGCAGCGGACCGGGTTCGAGGTCGAGCGGCTGTTCGCCACCATGGAGCGCCCGCTGACCGACCTGCCCGGGGTGTCCCCGCCGCCCGGTGTGGAGCTGGTCCCTTTCGACGGGAACCGCGACGACGAGGTCCGCCGCGCACACAACGTCGCCTTCGCCGACCACCACGGGTCCACCGAGCGCGACGAGCAGGCGTGGCGGACCTGGTTCACCGGCGTCAAGGCGTTCCGCCCGGACCTGTCGGTGCTGGCCCTCGCCGACGGCGCCGTCACCGGCTACGCGCTGGCCTACGTGTACGACGCCGACACCCGCGCCACCGGCGTCCGCACCTCGCACCTGGGCCAGATCGGCGTGCTGCCCGCGGCCCGCGGTCGAGGGGTGGCCTCGGCGGTCATCGCCGCCGCGCTGGCCGCCGCCGCGGCCGGCGGCTGCGACCGGGCGGCGCTCGACGTCGACACCGAGAACACCACGGGCGCCTTCGCCCTCTACGAGCGCGTCGGCTTCCGCGTCGTCCGCACCTCCCACTCCTGGGCGTACCCGGTCCCGCCGCTCGCCTAGGGTGCCCGCATGGTCAGCGCCGATCAGCCCGCACCCGCCCTCGACCCGGTCCTCGTCGGCCGCGCGTACCGCGCGCTGGCGCCGCTGCACGACCACGTCTACTTCGTGCCCGAGACCGAGCAGCACCTGACGGCGGTCGGCCTGCGCCCGGGCCGGATGGTCTACTTCGCCGGGCGCGCGGCCCCGATGGGCGCCGTCGGCCCGGGCGTGGTGACGGCGACCTTCTCCAACTTCTCCCCGGCGATCGTGGCGCGGCACGTGCCGCGGGCCTGGACGCTGGCCACTCCGGAGCAGGTCGTCGCCGCGCGGTTCGCCGCCGCCCGCGCCTCGCTGACCCGGCTGCTCGGCGGCGAGGAGGCCGCCGCGGCGCCGGAGGTCGGCGAGCTCGGCGACCTGCTGGCCGAGGCGTGCGGCGTGCTGACCGCCGAGGGCCGGCCGCTCTACGCCGGGCACGCCGACCTCGCCTGGCCGGCCGACCCGGTCAGCCGTCTCTGGCACGCGGTCACCCTGCTGCGCGAGTGGCGCGGGGACGGGCACGTGGCCGTGCTGGTGCGACACGGGCTGTCCGGGCTGGAGGCGCTGCTCACCCACACCGCCACCGGCCGCGGCTTCCAGCCCGCCGCCGCCCGGGCGACGCGCGGCTGGACCGACGAGGAGTGGGCCGCGGGCCTGGCCCGGCTGGCCGCGCGCGGGCTGCTCGAGGGCGAGGCGCTCACCGACGCGGGGCGGGCGCTGCGGGCGGAGCTCGAGACCGAGACCGACGCGCTCTCGGCCGCACCGTGGGTCCACCTGGGGCCCGAGCGGACCGGCCGGGTGGTCGAGCTGGGCAAGCGGCTGTCGACCACCGTCGTCGGCAACGGGGCCTACCCCTCCGGCGTCCTCGCCGGCCGGTGAGCGCACGGCTGCCCTCCGCCCCCGACGACGGCCCGGCCGCCGACCTGCTGCGCGCCCGCCGCGGCGGCGTGCTGACCGACCTCGACCGGCTGCTGCTGCACAGCCCGCCGGTGGCCGAGGGGTGGAACGCGCTGGTCGGCGCGCTGCGCGGCGGCACCACGCTGGCCGCCGACCTGCGCGAGCTGGTGGTGCTGCGGGTCGCGGCCCTCGCCGGAGCGGGGTTCCCGTGGGCCGCGCACGAGCCCATCGCCCGCCGCGCGGGGCTCACCGACGGGCAGCTCGAGGCACTGCGGGCCGAGGACGCCGCCGCCGGGCCGGGGTGGACGCCCGTGCAGGCCGCCGTCCTGGCCTTCACCGACGCGTCGGCCCGCGCCGTCGCCGTCCCCGGCGCGGTGTTCGACGCGGTCCGCGCGCACCTCGACGACCGGCAGGTGGTGGAGCTCGCCGTGCTGGTCGGGGCGTACGGGATGGTCGCCCGTTTCCTCGTGGCGCTCGACGTGCCGCCGCCCGGCGGCGAGGTGCCCGGCTGACCGGTCCTCCCTATGGTGTGGGTCACACCATCCGGGGGAGGCGTCATGGCCACGATCGAGCGCCCGGGCCAGCCCGGGCAGCGCACCGACGTCGACGCCGCGTTCCGCGGCTCGGCCACCTACCGCAGCCTGGGCGAGCAGCGGCTCAGCCCGGCCGAGGAGCGCTTCGAGAAGGGACGGCGCACGGTCGGGCTCTTCCTCGCCCCGGTCGTGACGATCGTCTTCGCGCTGCTGCCGCTGAACCTGCCGCGCGACCAGCACCTGCTCGCCGCGATCCTGCTCGGCGTCATCGTCCTGTGGATCACCGAGCCCGTGCCGATCCCGGTCGGCGGCCTCATCGGCGTCGGGGCGATCGTCGTCCTCGGGGTGGTGCCGGCGGACGACGCCGTCGCCCCGTTCGGGTCGACGACGGTGTTCACCTTCATCGGCGCGTTCATCCTCGCCGCGGCGATGCTCAAGCACGGCGTCGCCCGGCGCTTCGCGATGGCCATCCTGTCCATGAAGTGGGTCGGCGGCTCGACCGCGCGGGTGGTCATCGCCTTCGGGCTGATCACCGCGCTGCTGTCGGCGTTCGTCTCCAACACCGCCACCGTCGCGATGCTGCTGCCCACGGCCATCGGCATCCTGTCGGTGATCGCCAAGCTGCTGCAGGACAAGGAGCTGGTGGCACCCGACTTCGACCCGCTGCGGCTGCGGGTGGGCGTCGCGCTGATGCTGATGCTGGCCTACGGCGCGAGCGTCGGCGGCCTGATCACCCCGGTCGGCACCCCGCCGAACCTGATCGGCCGCGGGCTGATCGAGGAGGCCACGGGGGAGCGGATCGGGTTCCTGCAGTGGATGCTCATGGCGCTGCCGATCTGCGCGCTGATGTTCGTGGCGCTGGCCGTCGTCCTGCTGCTGCTCAACCGGCCGGAGATCAAGCGGATCGAGGGCGTGCACGAGTACGTACAGGCCGAGCGCGCCGAGCTCGGCCCGGTCTCGCGCGCGGAGCGGAACACGCTGGTCGCCTTCGGCATCACCGTGGCGCTGTGGATCACCCCGGGCGTCATCGCGCTGACCGCCGGCACCGACTCCGACGTCTACACGACGGTCAGCGACCGGATCGACGAGGGCATCGTCGCCGTCCTGGGGGCGTCGCTGCTGTTCCTGCTGCCCACCGACTGGAAGCGGCGGGAGTTCACCCTCAACTGGTCCGACGCCGCGAAGATCGACTGGGGCACGATCCTGCTGTTCGGCACCGGGATCATCTTCGGCTCGCTGCTGGCCGACACCGGGCTGGCCGAGACCATCGGCAACGCCTCGGCCGACACCCTCGGGCTGACCAGCACCTTTGCGATCACGGTGTTCGCGGTGATCCTCGCGATCATCATCTCGGAGACCACGTCGAACACCGCGTCCGCGGCGGTCGTCGTGCCGATCATCATCCCGGTGGCGGTGGCCGCGGGCATCAACCCGTTCGTGCCCGCGCTGGCGGCGACCTTCGCGGCGTCGTTCGGGTTCATGCTGCCGGTGTCCACGCCGCAGAACGCCATCGTCTACGGGTCCGGCGTCGTCCCGATCACCAAGATGATCCGCTCGGGCATCTCCTTCGACGTCCTGGGCGCGCTGCTGATCGTCCTCCTGCTGCCGCTGATGGTCGGCCTGGTCCTGGACGTGTGACCGGACGCCTGGCCGGGGGGTGAACGGAGGGGGAAGTCATCCCCTCGGGCGGGCGGGCCCGTCGGGAGTCGTGTCACGATGGACGACGGCCGTACGCAGGGAGGCCACCGACGGGAGGGAGGGCGAGCGCATGCGCAGCGAACCGCCCAGTCCCAGTCCCGAGGCCCTCCTCACCACCTGATCTCCCGGCCGCCGCGCGCGCCGGGGTGCCGGTGCGTGGAGGGCCGCTGCTGAGTCCTGTCACCCAGCGTCCTCCGGGAGCCCCGCCATGGCCGACCGCCGCCTCGCGCCCCTCACCGCCCTGTCCACCCTGGGCCGCCGCCCGCGCCCGCCGGTGCTGCGTCCCGCCCCGCCCGTCCCGCCGGCGCCCGTGGAGCCGGTGCGCCCGTCGCGGCTGGTGGACAACGCCGTGTACGCCGGTGGCCGGCGCATCGCCACGCCGCCGTCGGCGGAGGAGAGCCACGACTGGCTGACCGAGGGCTTCGACGACCGCATGGTGTGGCTGGGCCTCTACCGGCCCGAGCCGGCCGAGCTGGGGGAGCTCGCCGAGCAGTACGGGCTGCCCGAGCTGGCCGTCGAGGACGCCATCCAGGCCCACCAGCGGCCGAAGTTCGAGCGCTACGGCGACACGCTGTTCGTCGTCCTCAAGGCCGCCCGGTACCTCGACGCGGCCGAGGAGGTGGAGTTCGGCGAGCTGCACCTGTTCCTCGGGCGGCAGTTCGCGATCACCGTGCGGCACGCGGAGTCGCCCGACCTCGCCCGGGTGCGGCGGCGGCTGGAGAGCGAGCCGGCGCTGCTGGCCAAGGGCAGCGAGGCGGTGCTGTACGCGATCCTCGACGCCGTCGTCGACGGGTACTCGCCGGTGGTCGCGGGCCTGGCCAACGACATCGACGAGATCGAGACCGAGGTCTTCCGCGGGGACCCCGGTGTCTCGCGGCGCATCTACGAGCTCTCCCAGGAGGTGCTGGAGTTCCAGCGGGCCGCCCGGCCGCTGACCGGCATCCTCGCCGCGATCACCGCGGGGTTCGACAAGTACGGCGTCGACGAGGACCTGCGCAGCTACCTGCGCGACGTCGCCGACCACGTCACCCAGGTCAACGAGCGGATCGAGGCCTTCCGGCTGCAGCTGCGGGACATCCTCACCGTGAACGCGACGCTGGTGGCGCAGCGGCAGAACGACGAGATCCGCGAGCTCACCGAGGCCTCGATCGCCCAGGGCGAGGAGGTCAAGAAGATCTCCGCGTGGGCGGCCATCCTGTTCGCCCCGACGCTGGTGGGCACGGTGTACGGGATGAACTTCCAGGAGATCCCCGAGCTGACGTGGCACCTGGGCTATCCCTTCGCCCTGGTGCTGATGCTCGGGGTGAGCGTGACCCTGTACGCGGTGTTCAAGCGCCGCGACTGGATCTGACGCGCTCGTGTTGATCATCGGATGCGTGCACGACGACACGCCGTCGTGCGGCGTGTCGAGTGGCACCCATCCGATGATCAACGCGCCGTGGCGCCGGGGGAACAACCCGGTGGCGGTCCCGGTTACGATGGGTGCACAACTGCACAGGGGGTGAATGGTCTCGACTGCGGTCGGGTGACCAGGGGAAGCGAGCCGAGGAAGCCGACGATGAGCTCGTTAACCACGCGTCGGAAAACACACAAGCGCCGACAACAGTCAGCGCGCGTTCGCCCTCGCTGCCTGATCAGCGAGTGTGACGCTGTCAGCCCGGGTTCCGTCATCGGCCCGGAGTCTGGCATCAGCTAGATGACTCACCGTGCGTGCCGGTCGCGGGCGTGCACGGGACACCTCACAGCGACTGGGCCCGTCATCCCGACGTGTTCGTACGATCGGGAGGGCCGAGCAGAGACAGAGCGGACTGCGCTCGGAGAAGCCCTGGTGATGCGTCGCAGGACGCGGGTTCGATTCCCGCCACCTCCACCCCACCCCGGGGTGCTGGCGACAGGCCGGCACCCTGGTTGGCGAGAAGCCGGGGCCACCGCGACCAGCGGTGGCCCCGGCTTTCGTCGTCCATGGGCCCAGCGTCTCGGCCGTGTCGGTATCCGGTGTCGGCCGGGGGCGGCAGTATCGACTCCTGTCAGGGGATGGGGAGCGCTCTGCGGCCCAACGCGTTGAGGGCCCGCACGGTCACCGCGTCGATCTCACCCATGGCCTTGATCGCACGTAGGAGACCGGCCTCGGCGTAGAACGCCGTCAGTGGCGAGGTCAGGTCTCGGTAGACCTCCAGGCGGCGGCGCACCGTCTCGGGCTTGTCGTCCTCGCGCATGGTCCACTGGCCGTCGACCAGCATGCGGCGGCCGGAGAGGCGACGGACGACCTCGGCCTCGTCGACCACGAGCTCGAGGACGTGGTCGAGTCGGTGCCCTTGGTGAGCAAGCGCCTCGTCCAGGCGTTCGGCCTGCGGGATCGTGCGCGGGAAGCCGTCCAGGAGGAAGCCGCGGGCGGCATCAGGCTCTGCGAGCCGGGCCGAGACCATGGCGACCGTGATCTCGTCGGGGACGAGGTCGCCGGCGTCCATGAACACCTTGGCCTGTCGGCCGAGATCCGTGCCGCCGCTGACGTTGGCGCGGAAGATGTCGCCGGTGGAGATCGCCGGGACACCCAGTTCTCGGGCGATGATCTGAGCTTGGGTGCCCTTGCCGGCACCGGGCGGTCCGAGCAGCACGACGCGCATCAGTGCCTCATTCCGTCGCCGGACCGGCCGGCACGACACCGGTTCCGATCACGTAGGTGCGGGTGTTGGTGAACTCGAGCGCCCCGGCTTCGCCCAGTTCGCGGCCGTAGCCGCTGCGCTTGGTCCCGCCGAACGGCAGGCGGGGGTCAGAGGCGACGACGGCGTTGACGAACAGCGCACCCGACGTGATGCGCCGGCCCACGGCCAGGGCCCGCTGCGGGGCGCTGCTCCACACGCTGGCCGCCAGCCCGTACCGGGTGGCGTTGGCGACGCGGACCGCCTCGTCGTCATCGGAGACGGTGACGACGGCGGCCACCGGACCGAAGGTCTCCTCGGCCATGACCGGCATGTCGGGCGTGACGTCGGTGACCACCGTCGGGGCGAACCAGGCGCCCTCGCGGTCGAGCCGCTGGCCACCGACGAGCACGCTCGCCCCGGCCGCGACCGACTCGCGGACCTGCCGTTCGAGGCCGTCGAGCAGGTCGGCGCGGGCCATCGGGCCGATGGTGGTGGCCGGATCGGTCGGGTCACCGACGCGGAGGTCGGCGACGGCGGCCGCGAACCGGCGGCTGAACTCCTCGGCCACGGCCCGGTGGACGACGAACCGCTTGGCCGCGAGGCAGCTCTGCCCGGAGTTGATGAAGCGGCTCTTGACCGCGCCGGCGACAGCGGCGTCGAGGTCCGCGTCGTCGAGGACCACGAAGGGGTCGGAGCCGCCGAGCTCCAGGAGGCTCTTCTTGATGACCCGTCCGGCGGTGGCGGCGACCGCGGAGCCGGCGCGCTCGCTGCCGGTGAGGCTCACGGCGGCGATCCGGTCGTCCTCGAGCAGCGCCTGGCTGACCGCAGGGACGTCCTCCTCGGCGACGACGATGCTCCGGAACGCGTTCTCCGGCAGCCCGGCGTCGCGGAAGACCTGCTCGACGGCCAGCGCGCAGCCGGTCACGTTGGGGGAGTGCTTGAGGATGGCCGTGTTGCCGGCCAGCAGGGTCGGTGCGGCGAACCGCAGCACCTGCCAGAACGGGAAGTTCCAGGGCATCACGGCGAGGACGACGCCGAGGGGCTCGTGCGCCACCCAGCTGCGCTGGTCGCCCGTGTCGACGTCTCTCGGCGCGAGGGCGGCCGGCCCGTGGTCGGCGTAGAAGTCGCATGCCGTGGCGGACTTCTCCACCTCGGCGCGCGCCTCGGCGATCGGCTTGCCCATCTCAGCAGTCATCAGGGCGGCGAGCTCGTCGGCCTGCTTGCGGAGCTGAGCGCCGATCGATCGGACGACCTCGGCCCGCTGCTCGACTGGGGTCCCGGTCCACGCGGCTTGCGCCTCAGTGACGGATGCCAGGACGGACAGGGCCTCGCCGACGTCCGAACCGGGGTAGCTGGTCAGGGTCTCGCCGGTGGCCGGGTTGACCGTGGTGACGGTGGAAGGCACGGGGGCTCCTCGGTGCGGGTCAGCGGCGGTTGCCGAGCCGGCCGATGGCCCAGCCCAGGACGAAGACGTCAGCGAGAACCAGGGCGGCGGCCAGCCGACGGCGGACCGTCGGCGAGATGCCCAGCAGGGCGAACGCGTCGAGCTCGGCGGCGGCCGGAGCCGTCACCGCCGGCCGAGCGGCCACCGGGACGGGAGACGTCGCCGCTGCGGCCTGCGTCGGCGTCGAGGGCGCAGCGGCGGGAGCGCCTTCGTCCGAGGTGAGGAGCGTGGCGAGGTTGCCGGCGAACTGAGCGACGATCTTGTTGGCGACGTCGTTCATCACCCCGCGGCCGAACTGGGCCGGCTTGCCGGTGATGTTCACGTCCGTGGTCGTGGCGACGGTGGTGGTGCCGGCGTCCTCGGTCAGCCGCGCGGTCACCGTGGCGCTGGCCGAGCCGTTGCCCTTGGCGTCCTTGCCGGAGCCCTCGATGACGACCGTGCGCGTCTCCGGGTCGACGTCGACGAAGCGTGCCGTCCCCCGGTAGCTCAGGCCGATGGGCCCGAGCTTGATCTTGACGTTGCCGGTGAAGCTGTCGCCGTCGACGGACTCGAGGCTGGCCCCGGGCATGCAGGGCGCGATGCGCTCGGGGTCGTTGAGGGCCTTCCACGCGGTCTCGATGGGCACGGGGACGGCGAAGGTCTGGGTGAGTTCCATGTGTCTGCTCTCGAGTCGTCGTGCCGGGTGTCCGGCGTCAGGTGCGGTCGATGGCGAAGGTGCTGACCCGCAGGGATCGGTCGGAGAGGACGGCGTACTCCAGGCCGCCCACCCAGGGCGGCTCCCCGGGGTCGTCGCCGAGGTGGGCCAGCGCGCAGGCGCGCAGGACGGGGGAGTGCGTGACCGCGACGGTGAGCCCACCGGAGGGGCCGCCCGGGTCGGCCAGGCTGCCGGCGAAGGCGTCGATGCGGCGGGCGAGGGTCGTCGCGTCGTCACCGGGGACGTCCGGTAGCCGCAGCCACCAGCCGATCCGGTCGGGGTGGTCGAAGAAGTCGGCGAAGAACGGGTTCGTCGCCGCCTCGTCCTCGGCCATCCCGGGGACCTGCTCGGCCAGCGCGGCGGCGCTGCTGACCATGTCGACCCGTTCCCCTGCCACGTAGATGTCGGGATTGCGCAGGGCGAACGCGACGCGGGGCCCCTCGACGTCCGCCCCTCCGCTCCGGGCGCCCTCGGCCACGGCATCGGCGGTCTGCCGCGTACGCAAGGTGCCGCCGGTCAGGACGCGGAAGGCGGCGTGCTCCTTGCCGAGTTCGCGGCCGACCTCGCGGGCGATCTCCACCCCGGTGGCGGTGAGCGGGACGTCACCGCGGTGGGAGGCGATCTCGCTGTGGCGCACCAGCAGGAGCCGGTGCGCCACGGCGACGTCCGTGCCGGTCGGCTCAGACATCGATCGTTTCGTACGTCTTGACGCTGCGCTCGGCCAGGTACTCGATGACGTAGCCGAACACGTTCTCCTGGAAGTGCGGCGTGTTCTTGTGGTCCTCGTAGGCCTGGGCGTCGACGTACTGCTCGTAGAGGAAGAAGGTCTCCGGGTCCTCGGGGTTGACCTGTGCCTGGTAGAAGACGTTCCCCGGCTCGGCGCGCGACAGGGGCGTCATCTTCTTGATCACGTCGGTGACGCGCTTGGCCTCTCCGGGCTTGGCCTTCCACGTGGCTGCGACGACGAATGCCATGTCAGTGGTCCTTCCGGTTGGGTGTTCCGACGGTGTTGCGCAGGACGCCGATGGGTCCGGCCTCCATCTCGATGACGTCGCCGGGCTGCAGCCAGCGGTCCAGCTCCAGGCCCGAGCCCCCGGTGGCAGTGCCCGAGCCGAGCACCTCGCCGGGGAGGAGGGTCTGGTCCTGGGCGGCGTAGGCGATGAGGTCACCGAAGCCGTGGTGCATGGCCGCGGTGGTGTCGCCGCCCCAGCGCTCGCCGTTGACGCGGACTTCCAGCTCGAGCGTGGCGAGGTCGATCTCGTCCGGGGTGGCGATGCACGGGCCGAGGACGTTCGAGCCGTCCCACTCCTTGGCCTTGGCCGGCCCCATCCCGACCGGCAGCTCGCGCCGCTGGACGTCGCGGGCGGACATGTCGTTCCAGATCGTGAAGCCGAAGACGTAGTCCAGCGCCTCGGCGGCGGTGACGTCCCTGCACGGCCTGCCGATCACCGCGGCGAGCTCGAGCTCGTGGTCGAGCAGCTCGGTGTACGACGGCCAGGTCAGCTCGGTGTCCGGGCCGGTGACCGTGCTGCCGACGCTGCGATAGAAGGCCGGCACCTCGTACCACTCGGCGGGGATGTCGCGGCCGAGGTTCTTGAACGCGTTCTTCAGATGCCCCTCGAAGGCGAGGAAGTCCCGGAAGGACCGGGGTTGCAGCGGCGCGAGCAGGCGAGCGTCCGGCGCCGGACGCTCTGTGCCGATCGGGGCGCCGGCCTCGATGAACGCGATCATGTCGCCGTCGAAGCCGACGTCGAGGACGGTGTCGCCGTCCAGGCGTCCCACCCGGCCGGTGCCGTCGGGAGCTGCGTAGGTCACGTACCTCACGAGCCGACCTCCTGGACCGCGTCGATGATCTTGACGTAGCAGCCGCAGCGGCACAGGTTGCCGCCGAGGGCCTCGGCGATCCGCTCGCGGGACGGGCAGGTGCCGCTGCCGGCGCACTCGCCGAGGAAGGCCTTCGAGGTGAGCACCATGCCGGGGATGCAGTAGCCGCACTGGAAGGCGTGGTGCCGGTCGAAGGCCTGGACCACCGGGTCGTCGTCGGGCAGCCCCTCGACGGTGGTGATCGCGCGGCCCTGTGCGAGCGGGGCGAGCATGATGCACGACGAGATGGGCTGGCCGTCCACCAGCACGGTGCAGGCGCCGCACAGGCCGACACCGCAGGTGCCGCGCGCGCCGAGCAGGCCGAGTTGGTCGCGGAGGACCTCCAGCAGCATCACGCCCTCGTCGACCTCGAGGTCGACCGGGGCGCCGTTGATCTGCAGGGTGATGTTCACGCGTCCTCCTCGCTGGCGCTCGTCGCACGCGCGAACACCGTTGCTCTGTTCTCTGGTGACCTCGCACGCTCGGTCACGCGGGCTCCTTCGCGCAGGCCAGCACCCGTTCGGGGGTGAGGGGCAGCCGGGTGGGGGAGTAGCCGTGGCTGGCGAGCGCGTTGCCGATGGCCGGCGGGACGGGGGGCAGGGCGGTCTCGCCGAGGCCGTGCACCTCGGCCCCCTCGAGCTCGAGGATGGTCTGGGTGATCGGCGAGCAGTCGAGGGCGGAGGGGATGTTGTAGTCGGAGAGGTTGGGGCCGACGACCTGCCCCTCGTCGAAGGTCATCTCCTCGAACAGCGTGGTGCCGAGGGCCATGATCATCGAGCCCTCTTGCTGGAGCTCGGCCGCCGCCTTGTTGACCACACGGCCCGCGTAGGAGGAGGCGTGCAGTCGGCGGAGGGTGAGGACGCCGGTCTCCTCGTCCACCTCGACCTGGGCTGACGCAGCGCCCTGGTGCCAGTGGGAGGACGCCACGCCCTGGCCGGTGTCGAGGTCCAGGCCGCCCTCGTTGGCGATGCGCCCGTGCCCGTGGTCGGTGCCGTTGTCCTTGAGGTCGGCGACGGCGGCCTCGAGTGCGCGGCTCATCATGTGCGTCGAACGGCTCGACGTCGTCCGGGTGTCGTACGGCACGCGGTCGGTGTCCGGCGGCGGCACGTCGACCTGGTCCGCTTCCACACCGAGCAGCTCGGCGGCGAGCTGAGCGATGGCCCTGGCCGAGCCCTGGCCCATCTCGGTGGTGGCGCTGAGCACCTCGTACCGGTCCGGGCCCACCCGGCGGATGCCGACCTCGGCCTTGCTCGGGGTCTGCATCCCCTTGAGCATCACGGCGATGCCCTTGCCGGGGTTGGGTCCGCCGGGCCGCCAGTCGACCGCGCGCGCGGCGTCGTCGAGCAGCTCCTCGAAGTGGACGTCGTGCATGGTCTCGCCGGTGCAGTACACGTCGCCGTCGACGAGGACGTTCCTGCGCCGCAGCTCCACGGGGTCCATGCCGAGCCGCTCGGCCATCAGGTCGGTGACGCGCTCGGAGGCCCACACCGACTGGGTGGCTCCGTACCCGCGGTAGGCGCCGGCGGGCGGGAGGTTCGTGTAGATGCAGTAGGAGTCGACGGCGACGGCGTCGAAGCGGTACGGGCCCACACCGGCGTAGCCCATCTTCATCGCGACGCCGGGCCCGCAGTCGGCGTAGGCGCCGGTGTTGACCCAGCACCACACGCGCTTGGCGACGAACCGGCCGTCGCGGGTGGCACCGAGCCGGATCCGCACGGTGGCCGCGTGCCGGGTGATGGTGACGAACTCCTCGTCCCGGTCCAGCACCAGGCGCACAGGGCGGTTCACGCGCTGCGCGGCGGCGGCGGCGATGGCCTCGGTCCGGACGAAGGTCTTCGCGCCGAACGAGCCGCCCATGGGTGGGACGACGACGCGGACGTCGGACTCCGGGACGCCGAACAGCACAGCGAGGTCCTGGCGCATGTTGAACGGCGTCTGGGTGCCGGTGGTCAGCTCGAGCCGGCCGTCGGTCCAGGTGGCGATGCAGGCGTGCGGCTCCATCGGCACGTGCTGCACCGCCGGCATGTAGAAGGTCTCGTCGACGATCACCTCGGCGGCCGAGAAGCCCTCCGCGGCGTCGTCGGGCTCGGGGTCGGCGCTGTAGGGCTCGCCCTGGGGGATGCCGTTGGTGCGGATCCGGAAGCGGTGGCAGATGTTCGTGCCCTCCAGCGGCCGCATGCCGAAGTAGGCGGAGTCGCTGGAGCTGACCGGGATGGTCTCGTGCACCAACGGCGTGCCGGGGCGGAGCGCCTCGCGTTCGTCGAAGACGGCCGGCAGCTCCTCGTAGCTGACGTCGACGAGCGCGGCGGCGGCGCGCGCCGAGGCCTCGTCGGGCGCGATGACGACAGCGACCGGGTCACCGATGTGCCGCGCGGTGCCGGCCAGGATGTGCTGGTCGCGGATCTGCGCGCCGTAGCGCCCCAGGCCCTCGACGTCGGCCGGGGTCAGGACGACGACCCCCTCGGGGACCATCGACGTGTCCACGTCGGTGACCCGAGCCGAGGCGTAGGCGGAGCGCACGACTCGTGCGTGCCACATCCCGGGAACCGTCAGGTCGACGGGGTAGCGCAGCTGGGCGCGGATGCGGGGGTCGGTCATGCCGCTGCCTTCCGTGAGGTCAGGGCCGCCGGTGTGAGGTCCTCCAGGGCGCGGCGGACCTCGACGGCGATGGCGCGGGTGCGGTAGGCGGCCGACCCGCGGTTGTCGCTGATCGGTTCGATGCGCTCGGCGTAGCCATCGGCGACCGACCGGACGCTGGCGTCCTGGCCCGGCACCCAGGTGGCGCAGAGGTCGGGGAAGAACTGCGGACGCCCGGAGACCGCGCCCACGACGACGGACACCGTCCCGTCGTGCAGCGCCGCGGCGACCGCCACGCTGGGCCGGTCCTCCTGGCTGCGGGTGCGCAGCTTGCGGTAGGTGGTGTGGTGCCGCCCGCGGGGGACGAGCACCCGGGTGATGAGCTCGTCCTCGGCGAGGCTGGTCTCGTAGTGGTCGAGGATCAGGTCGGCCACGGGGATGCGGCGCAGCCCCCGGACGCTGAGCGCCTCGACCCATGCCCCGCAGGCGACCAGCATGGCGGGCGGGTCGGAGGCGTAGTCGGCGTCGCCGAGGACGCCGCCGATGGTCGCCGCGTTGCGGACACGGGGGCTGGCCACGACGGCGAACACCTGGCGCAGTCCCGGCCATCCGGTGGCCACGTCGGGGTGCAGCTCGATCTGCCGGTGGGTCACCATCGCCCCGAGAGCCAGCTCGGCGCTGGTGTTCATGTGCCGCAGCTCGCGGATGTTCTGCAGCGAGATCCACTCGTCGCTGTCGAGCAACCCCTGCCGGGTGAGGATGCCGACGAAGGTGCCTCCGGCCACCACGGTGGCATCGGGGTGGGCCGCCTTGAGTTCCACCGCCTCGGCGACTGTGCGAGGCGCCATCCAGGTCACGTGTGCTCCCTGTTCGTGGTTCGTGTGCTCGACGGGCATGGCTCCGCCGGGGAGCACGGCGACTCGGGCCGCCGTGCCCCCGGCGAGCCGTGGCTCAGACGGTCGTGATCGGCCGGGACTGCAACAGGTACAGGTCGCCGGCCTCGTCGAAGGCCCACTCGATGTCCTGGGGGACACCGTGCAGCTCGGCGAGCTTCTGCCCCATCTGGGCCAGGGCGACGCACTCCTCGTCGGTGAGCACCGGCTCGGCGTCCACCACCTTGGACTTCTTCACCGCCCCCTGGCGGGACAGCGTGTAGTTGTCCGGGGTGACCTCGCCGGAGACGACGGCCTCGCCCAGTCCGCGGGCGGCCTCGACCACCATGCGGTCCCTGCGGCCGTGCACCGGGTCCACGGTGAACATGACGCCGGACTTCTGGCTGTCGATCATCTGCTGGACGACGACGGCCATCGCGACGTCCTCCAGCGACCCCTTCTCCTGGCGGTAGAAGACGGCGCGGTCGGTGAAGAAGGACAGCCAGCACTCGACGACGTCGTGCAGCACCGCCTCGAGACCGTCGGTGTTGAGGAAGGTCTCCTGCTGGCCGGCGTAGCTGGCGCCCTCGGAGTCCTCGGCACAGGCCGACGACCGGACGGCGACCAGACCCTGCAGCTTGGCGTACTCGCGTTCGATCAGCTCGCGCGGAGGCTTCGCCGCGGCGACGAGGGATCTCGCGGCCTCGACGTCCTTGCGGCGCATCGCCTCCCGCAGGGCCTCCTCGTCCACGGCGGCCGCGAAGGCTGCCGAGGTGATGACGAAGCCGGGCGGGACCGGCAGCTCCTCGGCGGTCATGGTGGCCAGGCTGGCGCCCTTGCCGCCGGTCAGCTCCACCACCTGGCAGCGGGGGTCACTGAACGGCAGCACGAGCGGCTGGTCGTGCGTGGACACGGCGGATCGCTCCTCGGCGGTCGGGGGCGGCAGGATCGCGGTCATCGGGCTCACCTTCAGAGGGCCTGGGAGGACGCGGCCGGGACATCGGCCACGATCTCGACGCGGCCGGTGGAGCCGTTGACCCGGACGCGGTCCCCGGTCTTGATGCGCCGGGTGGCGTCCGAGGTCCCGACGACCGCGGGGATCCCGAACTCGCGGGACACGACAGCCGGGTGCGAGGCCATGCCGCCGGCATCGGTGACCAGGCCGGAGATCTTGGTGAACAGCACGACCCAGGCCGGGCTGGTCATCCGGCAGACGATGATCTCGTCGCGCTGCACCTCGCTGAACTGCTCCGGGGAGAGCACGACCCGCGCGGTCCCCTCGACGACGCCCGCGGAGGCCGGGAGGCCCGGGATCTCGCCGGCGTGCGAGGGCGCGGGTCGCTCCAGCTTCTCGGGGAAGGCCCACAGCGAGAGGTAGGGGAACGCCACGGCCTCCTTGGTGGCCGTGCCGACCCAGTCGCGCGGACGCAGCTCGTAGGCGTCCTCGCGGGCATCGCGACGGTCCCCGACCAGCTCCCGGGCGTCGAACGAGTTGGTGTCGGCCATGAGGCGACGCAGCTCGTTGTACTTGAGGTACATGACGTCCTCGGGGTCGTCGAGCTTGCCGTCCGCGACCAGCTTGTTGCCGATGGCGATGAGCACCAGCCGGACCCGGGCGTTGGTGCCCTGGTCGATGTAGAAGTGGTGGTCCGGGGTGAGCGGGTTCATCCGCAGGCTCAGGTCGAGCGCGCGCTCCAGCTCGTCGCGTGCGGGGCCGGGTTCCACGCCGACGAAGACCTCGGCCTTCGCCTTCTCCAGGTCCTCGGCCACGGCCTTGAGCTCGGAGGGGTAGTCGTAGTCGGACTCGAGGTAGCCGCGGACCGCCTCGACGATCGGGGCCGGGTTCTCCCGCCAGGTCTTGAAGGAGAACTCGTGGGCGTACATCGACTTGAAGCCGAAGGTCTTCTGGTAGGGCTCGATGTGCTCGGCGAGGAACGCGCGGCCCTCGTCGGTGCCCTCCAGCGCGCGGATCACGTCACCGGCGGTGGGGCGGGTGAACGCCTTGGCGACCTCGCCCTGCTCCTTCTTGACCCACTCCTTGGTCTTCCACAGCTCCTCGATGGAGTCCCAGTTGCGGTTCTCGGTGGAGCTCTGCAGCCGCCCCATCAGCGCCGAGTGGTCGCCCTCGCCCTTGGCCGCCGCGATGGCGGCGTTGAGCGCGAGGGTGGAGGAGAACTGGGCGAAGTTGAGCACCCAGTGGATCTGCCAGTGCCGGTCGTGCATGTCGATCGCGTCCTCGAGGAGGATCGCGAGCTCGACCAGGCTCGCGGCGTCGTAGTCGTACTCGTCGAACCGGACGAAGTTGCGCTCCATCTCCGGGCGGAGCCGGTCGCGCCACCAGCCGAGGAAGTTCTCGGCGTAGTAGGGGAGCGTCCAACCCATGTAGCCGCCGAGCTCGGCCGGGTCCTGCGGGTCCAGCGGGACGCGGGGCGTGTAGCGGGCGCCGTACTCCGACGCCTCCGCCGACAGGCCCGGCGTCGCCGGGATCGCGGCGGTGTAGACGTAGCCGTTGACGATCTTGGAGATCCAGTCGGAGGCGAACGGGGTACCGAAGCGCCGGAACATGTAGTCGCACTTGAGCCACCAGCCGCCGATGTCGGCGTACATGGGGGAGACGGGGTTCGGGATGTGCAGGTCGTCGTGCACCCAGAACAGTTCCTGCTGGCCGGCCTCCCACTGCACCGGGAACTCGTCGTCCCCGAAGAAGGTCGCCAAGACGTTGTCGTCGCTCATGCCCACTCCGGTTGGGGGTCAGGGGGTCGGTGGGGGGCCGTACTGAGGGCGCTGCCTCGGAGGCAGGCGGTCGAACTATCGATAATCTGGCAGAGCGATGTGACGCCCGTCAACCCCGCAGCACGGATTTGCGTGACTGGCGCCTCAAGTTACGGCGCTGGCCGCTCGATGACCGTGGTTGACAGCACAGTCACGGGCCGTAGTATCGATAATCAGACGGGCCCCGGGTGCGGTCCTGACCGAGGGAGAACGCGTGGATCGGCCACTTCGGCGCAACGGCGTCCTGCGCGACCAGATCAAGGATCTGATCGTCGAGCGCATCCTCGACGGCACGTACGGACCCGGGGAGCGCGTCAAGGAGAGCGTGCTCGCTGCCGAGTTCGGCGTCAGCCAAGCACCGGTGCGAGAGGCGCTGCGGGATCTCGAGGCGATGCGGTTCATCGAGTCGCAGCCGCACAAGGGCGCCCGCGTCCGCGAGATGACCGTGGATGAACTCGGCCAGATCTACCCGGTACGGGCCGCCCTGGAAGAGGTCGCCGGCCGGGAGGCCGCGACCCGGATCACCCCGGACCACCTGGACGCTCTGCAGGATGAGCTGACCGGTATGCGCGAGGCCGCCGACGCCGGCGACCTGCACGCGCTACTGGTCCACGACACCCGCTTCCACGAGATCATCGTCGAGGCCTCGGGCAACCAGGTTCTCCTCGAGGTGTGGCGCTCCCTGCGGGTCGAGGCCAGGACCGTGGTCAGCGTGCTGCGCGGCCACTCCGACCTGCATGCCATCGCCGAGCTCCACCGCCCCGTCCTGATGGCCGTCCAGTACCGCGACCCGGACCTGGCCGGCAAGGAGATGCGCGCGCACATCGAGTTCTTCGGCGCGTCCCTGCTGAACCGCGCAACCGCCGCTCGGGACAACTGACCCCGTCCCACGCCCCCTCCGTCCGCACCGACCGAGCCCCCCGGAGACTTGGATGCAGCAGCTCAACGACCGCGTGTTCACCGAGACCAAGGTGCGGGGGTGCAACCCCAGCTTCGTGGTGACCTCGGCCGGCCCGGTCGTCATCGACACTCCGCAGCTGCCGACGCGGGCCGTGGAGATGCGCCGGTTCGTGGAGACCTTCGGCGAGGTCCAGTACCTGGTCAACACCGAGCACCACGTCGACCACATCTTCGGCAACTGGTACTTCCGCGGGGCCGGCACGGTCGTGAACCACAAGGGGCTCTACGACAACTTCATGACCGTGTACCCCGAACTCGACCCGTTCGAGTACGCCCGCGAGGCCCTGCCCACTGACGACCCCGACGGGATCGCGCTCTTCCCGGACCGGGACGAGTACTACGCGGACCCCAACAAGGGCCAGATCGTCTTCACCGGGGACCTCTCCCTGCGGGTCGGGGACCACGACTTCCACCTGCTGCACACGCCTGGTCACACCCCCGGACAGCTCGCGGTCTACGTGCCGCAGGAGCGGATGGTCTTCACCGGCGACAGCGTCTTCTGCGAGTGCCAGACCTGGCTGATGACCAGTGACGTCGACCAGTGGCTTGCCTCCCTGGAGATCATCCGGGCCCTCGACGTCGACACCGTCGTGCCCGGGCACGGGCCGGTCACCGATCTCTCGTACGTGGACCGTCAGCGCGCCGCCCTGCTCAGCTGGAAGGCGGCCGTTGCGGAGGCCGTGGCGGCGGGTTGGAACAAGGAGGAGACGCAGGCGCGGGTGAAGTTCCCGAAGCTGGGGCCCGTCGACATCGGCCAGGAGTACATGCTGGACTACGTCGAGACGCTCAACGCCGGCTCACTGTTCGACAAGTTCAGCGCCCGTCAGGAGGCGCCGATCCCTCCCCGCAGCAGCTGAGCGGCGATCCATGTCCGGTTGGCACGGCAAGGGCGCGACAGCGGCTGGCGGAGCGGAACCGGTGAAGGCCTCGCTCGAGGATCGCGTGTTGGCGACATGGGGAGGCGAGGCGGCCTTCGTGTGGCCGCTGTCGACTGAGGCCGGACGCAGCAGATGAGCTGGCCGGGTGGCCTAGGCGTCGGCTCGGGCGTCCGCCACGACGGTGAACCACTGGGTCACGTTGGGTCCTGACTCCAGATCCTGGAGCACCGCGCGCTTGTCGAGAAACGCCGGATCGTCATGCCAGGCCTTCCAGTCCTCGCGGCTGTTCCAGGTCCCGACGATGACTCGTGACCGAGGCTCGTCTCCAGGGATCAACAGCTGGCCAGACACCCAGCCTGGCCGGCGTTGCGCGGATTCGAACCGCTCGCGCATCGCTGCATCCCACTGGTCCTCGGACCCAGCGCGCAGTCTGCTGGTCGTCAGGACCGTCATCATCGTCTGCTCCCTCGCCGAGTGCTCGCCCTGCCGATCTTCGCGTGTCCGTGCGTCGGCCGGGGACGGCATCTGTGCCGGGACCCACGCTCGCACGGCGCCCGGGCGTCCGGTGCGGCGCGGACCGCACGGGGCGTGACGGCATTCTCCGTGGTGAGGCCGCCTGCACCCGGCCAGGTGCAGCCCAGTCAGCCGGGATGCGGGTCCAGCCGGTACAGCGGTGTCCCGCGTTCCTCGGCGTAGGCGATCGCCTCCGAGTCCGAGGACGCTGTGCGAACTCGGCGCAGTTCGTGTGCGGACTCGGCGCAGGGCTCGGGAACAGGGCTCTTGAGCTGCGGGTCTGCACTCCGCCAAGATCCCATCCCACCCCGAGGTCTTCGCAGATCCCGCGCAGATGCCGGGCGGCCGCGGGTCTCCGCCGCGGGGACGGCACAGGTGCTCGGCGTCGACGGCTCCGCCTCCGTCGTCAGGTCCGCGGGAGCGCGGCCGGGATCCTCCGCCCGCGGAGCCGCCCGGGTCCTGGCATCCTCTGTCCAACGGCGCGACGTCGACCGGTGCTCCTGACCTTCGCCGGTTCGGCGGCTCACGACGCAGGAGGTCGCATGAGCACGACGGCGGGGCGAGCGACGGGGCAGCCTGACCAGGAGCGCCGTCGGGGCGCCTTCAGCAACAGGCGGGTCTTCATCCTGGCGGCGATCGGCTCGGCGGTCGGGCTGGGCAACATCTGGCGGTTCCCGTACGTCGCCTACGAGAACGGCGGCGGTGCCTTCGTGGTGCCCTACCTGGTCGCACTCCTGACGGCGGGCATCCCGTTCCTCCTGCTCGACTATGCGATCGGCCACCGCCACCGCGGCTCCGCGCCGCTCTCCTTCGCCCGGCTGCGCCGTGGCACCGAGGGCCTCGGCTGGTGGCAGGTCGGCATCTGCTTCGTCATCGCCATCTACTACGCAGCGGTCATCGCCTGGGCGCTGCGGTACACCCTCTTCTCCCTCGACGAGGCGTGGGGCGCAGACCCCGAGGGGTTCTTCTTCGGGGAGTTCCTCCGGGCCGGAGACGTCGAGGTCACCGCCGACGTGGTGCCCGGGGTGCTCGTGCCGCTCCTGCTCGTCTGGCTGGCCGTCCTCGTGATCATGGCCCTGGGCGTCCAGCGCGGGATCGGTGCGACCTCGCTGGTCTTCATCCCGGTCCTGGTGCTCGCCTTCGCCGTCCTGGTGGTCCAGGCGCTGTTCCTGCCGGGCGCCGCTGCCGGCCTCGACGCGCTGTTCACTCCCGACTGGTCGGCACTCGCCTCGGCTCCCGTCTGGGCCGCCGCGTTCGGCCAGATCTTCTTCTCGCTGTCGATCGGCTTCGGCATCATGATCACGTACGCCTCGTACGTCGGCCGTCGCGAGGACATGATCGGCTCCGGCCTCGTCGTCGGCTTCTCGAACTCCGGCTTCGAGCTGCTCGCCGGCATCGGCGTGTTCGCCGCCCTGGGCTTCATGGCCCAGGCCGGCGGGGTCGCGGTCGGCGAGGTCGCCAGCGACGGGATCGGGCTGGCCTTCATCGCCTTCCCGACGATCATCAGCGAGGCCCCGGCCGGCGCGCTCCTCGGCGTACTGTTCTACGGCTCGCTGGTCATCGCCGGCATCACCTCGCTGGTCAGCGTGATCGAGGTCGTGATCTCCGCCGTCCGTGACAAGCTCGACACCAGCCGTCTCACCGCGACCCTCGCGGTCGGCGTTCCCGCCGCTGTGCTGAGCCTGGTGCTGTTCAGCACCACGAGCGGCATCTACGTGCTCGACGTCGTGGACCACTTCGTCAACCAGTACGGCATCCTGGTCGTGGCGCTGATCAGCATGCTGATCGTCGCCTGGGTGCTGCGGGCCCTGGGCAGCCTCGGCGACCACCTCAACGTCCACGGCCGTCCCCGGGTCGGCACGGGCTGGCGCGTGCTGACGAGCCTCGTCGCCCCGGTGGGCCTGGGGGTCGTGCTCGTCCTCGCGCTGCGCGACGACCTCGCCGCGCCCTACGAGGACTACCCCACCTGGCTCCTGCTGGTCTTCGGCTGGCTGCTGGTCCTGGCGCTGCCGCTGGTCGGCTTCCTCCTCGCCCGGCTGCCGTGGCGCGCCGGGACCCACCTCGACGGGCCGCCACCCGGCTCTGATCCGGCGGCGCCGCTGCACGCGACGTCCGCGGCTGATCCGGCCCGCCGCGACCGCCCGGTGACCGGGCACGACGAAGGAGGCATCCGGTGAGCGCGGCCGCGATCGTCATGATGGTGGTGGCGATGGTCGTCATCTGGGGCGGCCTCGCACTCGCCATCGCCAGCCTGGTGCGTCACGGCGCCGTCGAGGACCGCGCCGATGTCGTGCGCCGGGACCGCTGACCTCCCGTCGCGTCCGCACGGTGCCCGGGGTCAGCCGGCGCCGGTGGTCCCTCCACGACCTGACCCCGGCCCCACTGCTGGCCGACGTCCCGGGTCCACGCGGACCGGCGCAGGGCCCTCGACGGCGCCACTGCCGTGCTACGACACCACCCGCGCACCCCGACGGCGGTGGAGGAGGAGACGTTCCGGCGAGGGCCGACGAGGTGCTGACCGCCCACCACCGCGTGCCGGGCGGACTCCTGCGGGGACCCGCCGGGACCACCGGCGAGCAGGTCGCGGCACGCCGGGCCTGACCGTGGAACCGTCGGTCCGGCCACGGATGCTGGTCCGAAGCGTCTCGCTCCGCGAGAGTGGCGGCTGTCACCACCCGCCGAGACGAGGAGTGCCCGTGATCGAGAACCCCTTCTACACACCCGAGGTGCAGGGCGCCTACCGCATGCACTCCCTGGGCGGCTTCGACCTGGAGGAGGGCGGGCACATCCCCGACCTGCAGATGGCCTACGCCACCTACGGCGAGCTCAACGCGGCGAAGGACAACGCGGTCCTCATCCCCACCTGGTTCAGCGGCACCCACGCCACCTGGGAGATGGTCTACATCGGTCCCGGCCGCGCGCTGGACCCCAGCCGCTGGTTCATCGTGGTGGTCAACCAGATCGGCAACGGGCTGTGCACCTCACCGCACAACGCCGACGGCGACATCGCGATGTCGGGCTTCCCGCACGTCCGCATCGGCGACGACGTCCGCGCGCAGCAGCAGCTGGCCGCGGAGCTGTTCGGCATCGAGCGGTGGGCGCTGGTCGTCGGCGGCTCGATGGGCGCGCAGCAGACCTACGAGTGGGCGGTGCGGTTCCCCGAGCAGGTGCTGCGGGCCGCGCCCATCGCCGGCACCGCGCAGAACACCCCGCACGACTTCCTGTTCACCCAGACCCTGATGGACGCCATCACCTCCGACCCCGGGTGGAACGGCGGGGAGTACCGCTCGCACACCGAGGTCGCCGACGGGCTGCGCCGGCACGCCGACATCTGGGCGGTGCTGGGCCTGTCGACCGAGTTCTGGAAGACCGAGTACTGGCGGCAGATCGAGCTGCCCGACGTCACCTGGTCGACGTTCGAGGAGTTCCAGGACCGCTTCGTCCGGGCGACCTTCCAGGCCATGGACCCCAACGCGCTGCTGAGCATGGCCTGGAAGTGGCAGCGCGGCGACGTCACCCGCCACACCGACGGGGACCTCGCCGCGGCGCTGGGCCGGATCACCGCGAGGACCTTCGTCATGCCGATCGACGAGGACATGTTCTTCCCCGTCCGCGACTGCGCCGCCGAGCAGGCACTCATCGCCGGCAGCGAACTGCGGGTGCTGCCCAGCATCGCCGGCCACTTCGGGCTGTTCGGCTTCGAGAAGACCTACCTCGACGAGGTCGACCGCAACCTCTCCGAGCTGCTCGACACCCCGGTCTGACCCGCGGCGGGCGGCTCCCCGCCGGAGCCCGCCCCAGCGACGACCGGTGGCCGAGCGTCCGTCCGGAGCCCGCACCGCCCTGCCGGACCCCGGCCGCCGGGTGACGCACCTGCGGTCGGCGGACCCCTCGGACGGCTGTGTGCGCGGCGCACATCCCCGGCGTCGCCGCTTGTGGGATGGGCACGTGGTGCATCGCAGCCGGCCACCCCAGCATGTGATCCGACCCACCGTGTCGTCCGCGTCCTCGACGGCTCGTCGTCGAGGACGCGGACGGCCGACGGCCGGACGAGGGAGTCCCAGTGTCACAGCGCAGGCGCACCACCTCCATCACACTCGGCGTCGCGGCGGCGCTCGCGCTGCAGGCAGCACCGGCCGCAGCCGCACCGGGAGGTCCGGGCGCAGGCCCTCGGCCGTGCGCGGCCGGTGACACGGTCGAGGTCCCCGGCGCCGAGCACAGCGTGACCGCCTGCCTGCCCGACCTGACCACGTCCGGCCTGCAGCAGGCGCCCCCCGGCCAGTACACCGACGCCGCGGACTGGACGGGCCTGCACGTGCCCGGCACGCCGAACCCGACCGGTGTGCCGGGGTTGCAGATCGACGGCTACTTCCCCGACACGTCCACCTCCAACACCCTCCACGGGTGGAACCACGACAGCCAGTTCGTCCTCCGCATCCCGGACGACTGGAACGGCGGCCTCGTGGTGACCGGCGCACCCGGCACCCGCAAGCAGTACGCCTCCGACTTCCTCGTCTCGGACTTCGTGCTGGCCCAGGGCTTCGCCTACGCCTCGACGGACAAGGGCAACAACGGCGTCGACTTCTACCGGGACGGCGTCGCGCCCGGGGACGCCGTCATGGAGTGGCACGAGCGGGTGACCGAGCTCGCGGTCGCGGCCAAGACCGCCCTCCGCCAGCACCTCGGCAGGGCGCCGGAACGGACCTACATGGCCGGCATCAGCAACGGCGGCTACCTCGTGCGGTGGCAGCTGGAGAACCGGGCGCACCTCTACGACGGCGGCGTCGACTGGGAGGGCACCCTCTTCACCCCCGACGGGCCCAACCTCTTCACCTACCTGCCGACCGCGGTGCGCTACACCCTGGGTCAGGCGACCGCCGAGGAGATGTACGCCGCCGGTTTCGCGCGCGGCTCCGAGCCGCTGTGGGACTACCACGAGCAGGTCTACTGGGGCCTGACGCAGAAGACCTACCGGGCCGAGTTCGACCCCTCCTACGACCCCGCCTGCCCCGGGCCGACGGCCGGCACGAGCCTGCCCGCCATCCTGGCTCCGTGCCCGAGCGACGCCACCTACGACGCCTGGTTCGCCGACCCCCGGTCCGGGGCGGTGCACGACGCGCTCGCCCGGATCAGCCTGACAGGGAAGATCAAGAAGCCGCTGCTCACCCTGCACGGGACGCTCGACACCCTGCTGCCGATCGCCACCGACAGCGACGTCTACGCCGGGATGGTCGCGGACCGGAGCCGGGACCGGCTGCACCGGTACTACCGCATCGAGGGCGGCAACCACGTCGACAGCCTGGTGACTCTCGACCCGCAGCACCTGCGGCCGATGCTGCCCTGCTTCCGCACGGCCTTCGACGCGCTCACGGGCTGGGTGGAGGAGGGGGTCCAGCCGCCGGCCGGCACGACGGTCCCGCGTCCGGCCGGGGTGGGCGCGACCGACCCGGCGCTGCGGGACTCCTGCTCACTGGGCTGAGCCGCCCCGTCGCCGTCGCGGGGGCCCCGGTGCGGACGCCGTCCGTGCCAGGGGCCCTCCGCCTCGCGGCTCGTCCCGCTCCCCGTCGCAGGTGAGAGGACGGCGAGGAGCACGACGTCGCCGGTGTGCACGGCCATCGCTCGGAGGCGGCTCGCGGCTGCGGGCGTGGCACGACCTGCTGGCCGAACGCGCGGGCTGGCTGCCTCCTCACGGCGTCACCCAGTGCCTGACACGACGCGCGCCGGTCCCGGTCCTGCTCGCTGAGCCGCCACCACGACGAGGCGCCGGCGCCGGCGCCGACCCGGCGGCGGACCCCGCGCCGACGAGGACGGGCTCGTGACAGCCGCTCCCGCAGGGAACGGCCGCTGCGGGTGCCGTTCCTGCCCGCTGACCACCGGCGAGCGTGCGTCGGCGGCCTCCGGTCCGGTGCTCGTGGCCTCCGACGGCTCGCCCGGGGCCTAGCGCACCGCCGCCGCGTCCGCAGCCCTCCTCCCCGGCTGGGAGCTCGTGCGGGTCACCGTGGACGGCCACGGGGAGCCGGTCCCGGCCGGCACGGTCCGGCTGCCCGACCTGGGCCGGTCGGAAGCGCCCGCGCCGTCGCGGCCACCCTCGCCGAGTACGCGGCCGACCGGGGCGCCGCCGTCATCGCCGTCGGCTCCCGGGGCCGGTCGGCCGGCCGGGAGCTCCTGCTCGGCAGCGTGGCCCGGGCGGTGCCCCACTCCGGAGGTGGTCATCGGTCCTCCTCTCCTCGGCCTACCCGGGGCAGACCGGTGCACGCCGCGGATCTCGTCGCACTCCCCCGGAGGAGGGAGCCGGCCCGCCCGGCTGCACTCCGCGCCATCGGTGCCGATCACCGGAGCATGAACCCCATCGCGTGCCGTGCCGTGGCGCAGGCCGGCCTCGTCGCGGCCACCGCCTCGGCCGACGACGAGCGCCCCTGGCCCCTGCTGCTGGTCGCCGGCTGGCACACCACCGCCGCCGACCTGGTGCTGGCCGACGCCCGGCTGGCCGAGGAGGTCGCCGCCCTGCCGGTCTGACCGCACTCCCGGCGCCCGGGCCGGCGGGCGGGTCCCTCGGGATCCCGCCCGCCGGCGTCAGGGGTCAGTCCGACGTGCAGGTCCGGCCGTCGAGCGTGAACAGCCACGGCTCGGTGACCGGGGTCCCGCCGGCCGCCGTCGTGAAGGACAGCGGGATCTCCCGGCCGGGCCGGATGGTGCGGTTCCGGTCGAGGGACTCCACCGTCACGGACGCCCCGTCCTGCTGCGCCGTGCCGCCCCGCAGGTCCGACACGGTCTCGTCCTCGTGGAAGGTCCACTCCAGCCGCCAGTCCTCGACGGCGGTGGTGCCGGTGTTGCGGACCCGGACCTGGGTCGTGGCCCCCTGCGGCGAGGAGCCGGTCACCCGGAAGGAGACGTGGCAGGTGGGCGCCGGCACCGGCGGGTCGGCCAGCGCGATGAGCTCCCGGGCCTGCTCGGGGAACCACTGCCCGGCGGCGGGGTCGGGCGTCCGGTCGTCCGGGTGGGGCACCGCCGATCCGCGGTGGCAGGAGCCGTCCGACTCACCGGGTACCTTGATCCACAGGTAGGCGTCGAGGAGCGCGTGCCCCGTCTCGGTCGTGGGCAGGTGGCCGAGCCCGCGGCCGGGCGGGTTGCACCAGTCCAGCGGGCTCGGGAAGCCGGCCGGCGGCGTCCAGGTGCCCTGCCCGTTGCGGCTGGTGTCGATGACGAAGTGCGCCTGGCCCGCCGGGTCGCGCGCCAGGCCGGTCCGGGCGAACGCCTCGTCGTAGGCGGCGTCGGTCCGGGTCCACGTCGCGAGGTCCGCGGGGTCGGCGGGGGAGTACTGGCTGCCGCACCAGGAGCGGTCCCACCAGCTGTTGAGGTCGAGGTGGATGCAGTCCGACACCCAGGTGCCGTATTTCTCGAGCCGCTCGGTGGCGACGTAGTTCGAGGCGTTGAGGAAGAAGCCGTCGGCGTCGGCCACCCCCGCCCGGATCAGCCGGTCGGTGATCTCGCCGACGCCCAGCCAGCCGCTGTGCGTCCCGTCGAGGTAGACGTCGGTGGCCGGCAGCGCGCCGAGCACGTCGACGGCGTGCTCCAGCATGGTGAACCGGTCGGCGGCGGCCGTGGCCGGGTCGGCCTCGGCGGGCCGGCACCACTCCTGCTGACCGTCGAGGGTGGTGTACCAGGGGATGATGCCGAGGCCGTCCGGCTCGAGGACGACCACCGCCTCGCGGTCCCCGATGCCGGCGGCGAAGGCGTCGATCCAGGCCTCGTACTCGGCGACGCTCGTGGCACCGCCTGCGGAGTACTGGGCGCAGTCGCGGAACGGGACGTTGTAGGCGACGAGCACCGGCGCGGCGTCGTCCGCGTCGGCCGCGGCGACGACCTCCGCGACCTCGGCGCGGACCTCGTCGGGTGTGCCCCGGGTGAACCAGGTGGCCGAGGCGTACCCGCCGAGCAGTTGGGAGTCGGCGCGCGCCTGGCCCGCGAGGTCCTGGGCGGCCTCGAGGGTGGTGCTCTCCGGGTTGGTGGACAGCGGGGTGCCGGGCTCGAGGACGTCGTCGGCCGTGGCCGTCGCGGTGGGTCCGGCGAGCAGGAGCGTGGCGGTGGCCGCGACCGCGGTCGCCACCCGTCGCCTCGTCGTCGAGGCACGGGGCATGGAGGTCCTCCAGGGGACGGGACGCAGGCGCGTCGAGATGTCCCGTCACTCTGAGTGGTCGACCGGCTACGGTCAACTCCGGGGCGGGTCCGTGTCCCGGCGCGGTCGCCGGGACGCACCCGTCAGGTGCGCGCGTAGTGGCCGTTGGGCCCGTGCGAGCGGACCACGACCAGCACGTCCTCGCTCTGCAGCGTGCCGATCAGGGGGTCGTCGAAGCGCAGCGTGCGCCCGCCGCGGGTCACCGACAGCACGATGTCGCGCAGGTCCCGCGGGCCGAGACCCACCTCCCCGGCGGTGACCTCGCGCTGCGAGAGGTCCAGCCCCTGGCCGCCGGTGACGAGGTCCTCCACCACCGAGACCACCCGGGGGCTGTCGGTGGACAGGCCGAGCAGCCGCCCCGCCGTGGCCGAGGTGGTGATGACCGTGTCGGCACCGGACTGCCGCAGGAGCTGGGCGTTCTCCTCCTCGCGGACGCTGGTCGTGATCGGGACGCTGTGGTTGAGCTGGCGCACGGTCAGCGTGATGAGCACCGCTGCGTCGTCGCGGTTGGCCGCCACGATGACCGCCCGCGCCCGCTCGACGTGCGCCCGGCGCAGCACGTCCGTGCGGCCGGCGTCCCCGACGATCCCGGTCAGCCCGGTGGAGTTGGCCTCGTCGATCGCCCGCGTCTCGGGATCGACGACGACGATGTTCTCGAGCGGCGTGCCCGTGGCCTGCAGGGAGCGGATGGCGCTGCGCCCCTTGGTGCCGTAGCCGCACACGATGACGTGCTGGCGCACGCGGGACCTCCAGCGTCGGATGCGGAACTCCTCGCGCGAGCGCGCGGTGAGCGCCTCGAGGGTCGTCCCGATGAGCACGATCAGGAACATGACCCGCAGCGGCGTGATGACGGCGAAGTTGAACAGACGGGCGCCGTCGGTCACGGGCACGATGTCGCCGTAGCCCGTGGTCGAGAGCGAGACCGTGGAGTAGTAGGCGGCGTCGAGCAGCGTGACGTCGCCGTCGGCGTTGTCCCGGTAGCCGTCCCGGTCGAGCCACACCAGCAGGATGGTGATCACCAGGATGACCGTCGCGATGAGCAGACGCCGGGTCACCTGACGGATCGGCGAGGGCTCCTCGTGGGCGATCTGCACCCCGGTGTGCGGGTCCTCACCCGCGCCGTGTCCGCCCATCACGTGGCGGACGATAGCGAGCGGACGGCGGCCGGGCGTGCAGGACGCCGCGGCCGCCGCCCGAACGGGTCAGCCCTGCCCGGCCGCCTCCCGCTCCCGCGCGGCCAGCTCGCGCTTGAGCACCTTGCCCGCCGCCGACACCGGGATGGCGTCGATGAAGACGACGTCGCGCAGCCGCTTGTAGTGCGTGACCCGGTCGTTGACCGCGGCCATCACCGACTCGGCGGTCAGCGCCCGCCCGGCGTCGTCGTCGCGGCGGACGACGTAGGCCACCGGCAGCTCGCCCGCGGCCTCGTCGGGCCGGCCGACGACGGCGGCGCCGGCCACCCCGGGGACGCCGAAGAGGACCTCCTCGAGCTCGCGCGGGAACACGTTGTAGCCCTTGTAGAGCAGCATGTCCTTGGTGCGGTCGACGATCGACAGGTAGCCGTCCTCGTCGATGACGCCGACGTCGCCGCTGTGGAACCAGCCGTCGGCGTCGATGGACTCCGCGGTCGCCTCGGGCCGGTGGGCGTAGCCGCGCATGACCTGCGGGCCGCGGATGCACACCTCGCCGCGCTCGCCCACCGGCAACGGGTCGCCGCCGCCGAGCGGGCGGATGCTGATCTCGGTGTCGAAGATGGGCACCCCGACCGTGCCGGCCTTGCGGGTGCCCGAGCGGAACGACGGGTTGCCGGTGGCCATCATGGTGACCTCGGTCAGCCCGTAGCCCTCGCCGATGACCGCGTTGGGCAGCAGCGCCTGCAGCCGCTCGATCAGCGGCACCGGCAGCGGCGCCGCGCCGCTGGAGACCCCGCGCACGGACGAGAGGTCGGCGTCCTCGATGCCGGGCACCTGCAGCAGCGCCACGAACACCGGCGGGGCGCCGCCGATGCTGGTCACCCGGTACCGCACGGCGTCCTCGACGTACCTGACCGGGTCGAACCGCATGTGGATGACCGTCGTGGTCCCGGCCATGACCATGCCGTTGAGGTAGCCGATGGCGCCCATGGCGTGGAACCACGGGGTGAGGTTGACCAGCCGGGCCTCGCCGAGCCGGATCGGGTACTCGTCCTCGCCGAGCACCTGCCGCAGGGAGACGTCGCCGGCCTCGTCGAGCTCGGGCAGCGACCCGGACGTCCAGCACGCCGACTGCAGCACGTTGGTGACGACGTTGCGGTGGGGCAGCTCCACGCCCTTGCTCACGCCGGTGGTGCCGCCGGTGTAGGCCAGGTGCGCGAGGTCGGCGGCGGGGTCGAGGCCGGCGTCGAGCCGGCGGTCGGTGGGGTCGGCGGCCAGCAGGTCGGCGAGGTCGACGTCGCCGTCCTCCAGGCCCGGCAGGCGCGCGCCGAGGTCGAGGGTGTGCGCCTCACCGGTGACGACGACGGTCCGCACCGGCGTGGCCGCCAGCGCCGAGCGTACGAAGGGCAGCACCTGGTCCCAGGTGACCAGCACCGTCGCGCCGGAGTCGGTGAGCTGGGCGGCGAGCTCGGCCGCGGGCAGCAGCGGGTTGGTGGGGGAGAACACCGCGCCGGCCATCACCACGCCGTAGTAGACGGCGGGGTACTGGCGGCAGTTCGGGATGTGCACCGCCACCACGTCGCCGCGGCGCACGCCGTGGTCGGCCAGCCAGTTGGCGACCGCGGCGGCCCGCGCGCCGAGCTCCTCGTAGGAGAGCTCGACGTCGTGGTCGACGAACGCCGTCCGGGTGCCCCAGCGGCGCACCGCCGCGCGCAGGATCGACCCGACCGGGACCTGCGGGTACTCCAGCGAGCGGGGCAGCCCGGGCGGCCAGCTGGCCGCGGTGGGGGTCGAGACGGGCTGCGTGGCGGTCATCCGGGGTCCTCCCTGTCGGGGTGCGAGCCGGCACAGCGTGGCTCACGTCACAGCCGGCTGTCGAGGGCTGCACGGTCCGTGCACTTCCGCGGAAGTGCTCACACGGCAGGGTCGCTGACCAGGGAGCCCGCCCGGTGCTCCGTGCGCAGGGACGTCTTGAGCACCTTGCCGCTGGGGTTGCGCGGCAGCGCCGGCACGAAGGCGTACTCGCGCGGGTGCTTGTAGCGGGCCAGCCGCTCCCGGCACCACGCGGTGAGCTCCTCGGGGGTGGGCGGGGCGTCGGGGTCCCGCGGGGCGACGACGGCGAGCGGCGCCTCGCCGTAGCGGGCGTCCGGGACGCCGATGAGCGCCACCTCGGCCACGCCGGGGTGGGCGGCGAGCACGTCCTCCACCTCGGCGCAGTACACGTTCTCGCCGCCGGTGATGATCATGTCCTTCTTGCGGTCGACGACGTAGATGTAGCCCTCCTCGTCCTGCCGGACCAGGTCGCCGGAGTGGAACCACCCGCCGGCGAACGCCTCCGCCGTCGCCTCGGGCTTGCCCCAGTACTCCCTCATCACCATCGGGCTGCGGTAGACGATCTCGCCCACCTCGCCCTGCGGCACGTCCTGCATCCGGTCGTCGACCACGCGGACCTCGACGTTGAGCATCGGCGTGCCGACCGAGCCGATCTTGCGCACCGAGTCCTCACCGCGCAGGAAGCAGGTGACCGGGCTGCACTCGGTCTGCCCGAAGGCGGTGACGACCTCGGCCTGCGGGAACGTGTCGATCATCGTCCGCAGCAGGCCGGTCGACGCCGGGGCCGCGCCCCAGGAGATGCGCCGCAGCGACGACAGGTCGCGGTCGGCGATGCCCGGGACGGCGACGACGGCCGCCCACATCGCCGGCACCAGGAAGATGCTGCTGACCCGCTCCCGCTCGACGAGGTCGAGGGTGGCCACCGGGTCGAAGCCGCCCGAGCGCAGGACCACGTGGGTGCCGCCGAGCAGCAGCGGCGGCAGGCCCCCGGCCAGCCCGGCGATGTGGAACAGCGGCGCGCCCGGCACGGCGACCCGGTCGTCGGGGTCCCAGCCGAGGTGGGTGACCTGGCTGAAGACGTGCATGAGCAGGTTGCGGTGGGTGAGCACGGCGCCCTTGGGCCGGCCGGTGGTGCCCGAGGTGTACATGATGAACGCGGGCGCCGACTCGTCGACCTCGGTGTCGAGCGGCTCGGCCGCAGCGGCGGCCAGGGCGTCCTCGAGGTCCCCGCCGATGGTGAGCACGGTGTGCACGTCCGGCGCCTGCTCGCGGGCCTTGGTGGCCACCTCGGTCAGCGCGGCGTCGACGACGAGGGCGGTGGCGCCGGAGTCGGTGAGCACGTAGGCGACCTCGTCGGCCACCAGCCGGAAGTTGACCGGGACGACGACCGCGCCCAGCCGCACGCCGGCGAGGTAGGACTCCCAGACCTCCATCGAGTTCAGGCCCAGCACCGCGACGCGGTCGCCCGGGCCGACCCCGCGGTCGGCCAGCGCGCGGGCGAGCCGGGTGACCCGCTCGTCGACCTCCGCGTAGGTGCGCCCGCCGCCGTCGAAGCGCAGCGCCCACGCGTCCGGGGTCCGGCGGGCCCAGCGGGCGAGCTGGTCGGCGGCGGTCATGCCGCGGCCCTGCAGAACGGGGATCGGGGCGCTCACGGGTCCTCCTCGGGCCGGGTGTGACCCGCGTCATGCTGCTGGGGACCGGAGCCGGCGGTCAACGGGCGGGCCTCAGCCCTCCGGACGGGCGAAGAGCATCCGGGCGGCGAGCCCCTTCCACAGCGCCAGGTGCGGATCGGTCGCGGGCGGCCGGTCGGCGAAGGCGTACACGCAGGCCACGCCGCGCATGCTGGTGAACAGCAGCTCGCACAGCTCGGCGTAGAGAGGCGCGGCCGCGATCTCCGGGCCCCAGATCCCGTCGGCCACCCGGCGGATCGCCGCGCGCAGCCGCCGCTCCTCGGCCCGCAGCGCCGTCCGCAGCCCTGGGTCGGTGCGGGCCGCCGTCCACAGCTCCATGGCCGCCCAGAACGGCGGCTCGTGGAAGGTCGCCCACATCAGGTCGATGGCGCGGCCCACCCGCTCCGGGCCGGCCGGCTGGTCGGCCATGACCGCGGCCGCCCGCTCCTCGACCTCGGCCAGCAGGGTGGTCGACACGTGCCCGGCCGCGGCGACCAGCAGCTCGGCGCGGGACGGGAAGTGGTGCAGCAGCCGGCCGCGCGACACCCCGGCCCGCGCCTGGACGGCGAGGGTGGAGGCGCCGGCGTACCCGTCCTGGACCAGGCAGGCGACGGCGGCGTCGAGGATGAGCGCCCGGCTGTCGGCCGTCCGCGCGGAGCGGGTCCGCGGCGGGCCGTCGACCGGGACGGGGTCGGCGGTCACCGGGGCAGGGTAGGCGCCACGCCCGGCGTCGAACAGTCACCGTTGACCGTCGCGGGTGACCGGTGTCACGCTGCGGCGCGACCGGCCCGACGAGCAGGAGGCGCCCGCGTGGACTTCGACGACACACCCGAGGAGGCCACCTACCGGGGCCGGGTCCGGTCGGTGCTCACCGACCGCGCGGCCGACCTGCTGCACGTGGCGCCCGGCGAGCCGGTCGACGCCCGCTCGCGCGAGGCGGAGCTGCGCGCGACCCAGCGGGTGCTGGCCGAGGAGGGGCTGGTGGGGGTCACCTGGCCGCGCGAGTACGGCGGGCAGGGCGGCACGCTGGTGCAGCAGGCGATCGTGGCGCAGGAGCTGGCCCGCGCCCGGGTGCCCACGCTGATCAACCACATCGGCATCGGCATGTGCGGGCCCACCGTCATCGCCCACGGCAGCGACGACCAGCGGTCCCGCTACCTGGCCCGGCTGCTGCGCGCCGACGACGTCTGGTGCCAGCTGTTCAGCGAGCCGGCGTCGGGCTCGGACCTCGCCGCGCTGCGCACGTCGGCGGTCCGCGACGGCGAGGACTGGGTGGTCAACGGCCAGAAGGTGTGGACGACGCTCGCGCACGTCAGCGACTTCGGCATCCTGCTCACCCGCACCGACCCGGAGAAGCCCAAGCACGCCGGGCTGACGATGTTCGTCGTCGACATGCACGCCCCCGGCGTCACGGTGCGGCCGCTGCGCCAGATGAGCGGCGGCGCGGACTTCAACGAGGTGTTCTTCGACGACGTCCGCATCCCCGACGCCGAGCGGCTCGGCGAGCCCGGCGAGGGCTGGCGGGTCGCGCTCACCACGCTGATGAACGAGCGGGTGGCCATCGGCGGCGCCGGCAGCGACATCGGCCAGTCCGCCGAGGCGCTGGCCGCGCACGCCCGCGAGCGGCTGCCCGCCCTCGACCCGGAGCGGCAGGCGCTGGCCCGGCAGGCGGTCGGCCGGGCGCTGGTCGCCTCGCTGGCCACCCGCTACACCGGCTACCGCCGGTTCACCACGCTGTCCCAGGGCGGCGTGCCCGGCCCCGAGGCCAGCGCCGGCAAGCTCGGCGGCACCGCCGCGGCCCGGCTGGTCGCCGACGCCGGCGTGCGGCTGCTCGGTGACGACGCCGTCCTCGGCGCCACCGCCGGCGGCGACGACACCTGGCAGCGGGCGCAGGCCTACGTGCCGGGCATCGCCATCGCCGGCGGCACCGACCAGGTGCTGCGCAACATCCTCGGCGAGCGGGTGCTGGGCCTGCCGCCGGAACCGCGCACCGACAAGACCGCCCCCTTCTCCTCCGGAGGACGACGGTGAACTTCGACCTCTCCGACGACCAGCGGGCGGCCGCGGCCGGCGCACGCGACTTCTTCACCGGCTCGGTGCCCCTGTCGGCCGCGCGGGCCGCGCTCGACGGCGACGGCGTCCCGGCCCCGGGCCGCACGGCGCTGGCCGACATCGGCTTCCTCGGGGTCACCGTGCCCGAGTCGGCCGGCGGCGCGGGTGGCAGCGTGCTCGACCTCGCCGTCGTCGCCGAGCAGGCCGGCGCGGTGCTGGCCGGGCCGTCGCTGGTCACCGCGGCGCGCGCCGCGGTGCTGCTGGAGGGAGCGCCCGACCTCGCCGCGCAGCTCGCCGACGGGTCGGCGGCGATCGCGGTGCTCGACGGCCCGGTCACCGGCTCGGCGCCGTCGATCGACGCCGCCGACGCCACGCTGTTCCTCGGCCTCGACGGCGGGACGCTGGTCGCGGGCGAGGGCGAGGTCGTGCCCGGCCGGCCGCTGGACGCCACCCGCGGGCTGGCCCGGGTGCGGCTGACCTCCCGCCGGGTGCTCGCCGAGGACGCCGGTGCGCTGTGGGCGCGGGCGCGGCAGGTGGCGGCGGTCGTGCTGGCCGCCGAGGACCTCGGCGCCGCCGACCGCGCGGTGCTCATGAGCGTGCAGTACGCGCAGCAGCGCGAGGCGTTCGGCCGGCTCATCGGCTCCTACCAGGCGGTCAAGCACATGCTGGTCGACGCCTGGGTGGGCGTGGACCAGCTGCGCTCGCTGGTGTGGTGGGCGGCGTGGGCGGCCGACTCCGCGCCCGACGAGCTGCCGCTGGCCGCCTCCGCCGCGAAGGCCTACGCCGCCGAGGTGTTCGAGCGGGCGGCCGAGACGGTGGTGCAGGTGCACGGCGGCATCGGCTTCACCTGGGAGCACGACGCGCACCTGTACTGGCGCCGCGCCAAGACCGACCGGCTGCTGCTCGGCGACGCCGCCGAGCACCTCGACACCGTCACCCGCCTGGCCGTGGCCGGCGCCCCGGGCTGACCCCCCTGTCGTGCACTCCCGCGGACGTGCACGGCGCACCGTGCCCACCTCGACCCGGGAGCCCACCACGGAACCGACGCAGCTGCGCTACGAGGTCGCCGACCGCGTCGCCACGATCACCCTCGACCGGCCGGACCGGCTCAACGCCTTCACCCCGGTGATGGCCGCCGAGCTCGCGCGGGCCGCGGCCGCCGCCGACGCCGACGACGCGGTGCGGGTCGTCGTCGTGACCGGGGCCGGGCGGGCGTTCTGCGCCGGGGCCGACCTCGCCGCGGGTCCCGGCGGGCTCGGGGACCGCGCCCGCGGCGGGATCGGCGGTGCCGCCGAGCCCGGCCGCGGCAGCGTCGACGGCGTCCCGCGGGACTGGGGCGGCATCGCCGCGCTGCCCTTCGCCGCGCTGCGCAAGCCGGTGATCGCCGCCGTCAACGGCCCGGCGGTGGGCATCGGGGCGACCCTGACCCTGCCGATGGACGTCCGGATCGCCGCGGAGTCCGCGCGGTTCGGGTTCGTCTTCGTCCGCCGCGGCATCACCCCGGAGGCGGCGTCGACGTGGTTCCTGCCCCGGGTGGTCGGGATCAGCCAGGCGGTGGAGTGGGTGGCGACCGGCCGGGTGTTCGATGCGGCCGAGGCGCTGCGCGGGCGGCTGGTGTCGCGCGTGGTGCCCGACGCGGAGCTGCTGCCGACCGCGCTGGGGCTGGCCCGCGAGATCGCCGACAACACCTCCGGGGTCGCCGTCGCCGCCGCCCGCCGGATGCTGTGGTCGATGCTCGGCGCGCCCTCGCCGTGGGACGCGCACCGCGCCGAGTCCCGGGCGCTGGCCGAGCTGACCGCCGGCCCGGACGTCGAGGAGGGGGTGGCCGCCTTCCTCGCCAAGCGGCCCCCGGAGTTCACCGCCCCGCTGGGGGAGGGGCCGGTGGCCGGCGTCCCGCCCTGGCCCGCACCCCCGGACGACGTCGGCCCCTGACGGGCGCCCTCAGGCGAGCAGCCGATGGGCGGCACCGACGGCCCGGTAGGTCGCCGCCGCCCGGGCGTCGAGGGAGACGAGCTCGGCTCCGTGCTGCTGGGCGGTCACCGCGATCAGGGCGTCGTACGCCGCGCCGCCGGAGATCCCCCGGCCCACCAGCAGGTGCGGGAGCCGCGCGACCTCCTCGGCCGGGAGCGTCAGGGGTGGGGCGGTCGCAACCTGCCGGAGGAACTCCGCCGCCAGCCCCGGCACCACCCGGTGCGGCGGCGGGAGCCGGGTGAGCACCGAGTACGTCTCCACCACGCTGTGCGCCACCACCCGCGCGCCCCGCAGTGCCTCCTGGGCCGCGGCGTGCGCCTCGTGCCAGGACGCGAAGGCGGCGACCAGCACGCTCGTGTCGGCCGCGATCACCGCCGGGTGTTCTCGAGCGCCTCGCGCACCTGCTCGGCGGTGAGCGGAGGGAGGTCCACCTCCGTCACGGCCCGGATGCCCCCCGCGGACTCCTCCAGGCGCATGGCCACCGGCGCCGGCTCGATCTCCAGCCGCCCGTCGCGGACCTGGACGGAGACCTCGTCCCCCGCCCGCAGTCCCAGGGCATCCCGCAGGGCCTTGGGGACGACGAGGCGCCCGGCGCCGTCGATGGTCGTCCGCATGGCAGAAAAATACCACCGCCCGCTGGGGGAGGCCTGACGTGCACTTCCGCGGATGTGCCCCGGGCGCATCCGCGGAAGTGCACGACTCACACCGCCGCGATGGCGGCGACCGGTGCCGTGCGAGCCGCGCGGCGGGCCGGCAGCACCGAGGCGAGCAGCCCCGCGACGGTGGCCACCACGACGATCGCCGCCACCTGCAGCCACGGGACGTCGACCACGACCTCGCCGGCCAGGCCGAGCACCGACGCCGTCCCGGTCACCCCGTAGACGCCGCCGAGGACGACGCCGAGCACCGCGGCCACGCCCGACACCAGCACCGCCTCCCACGCGAGGAGCCCGCGCAGCTGCCCGCGGGTGAGCCCCATCGCGCGCAGCAGCCCGTTCTCCTGCCGGCGCTCCACCACCGACAGCGCCAGCGTGTTGCCCACGCCGATCAGGGCGATGACCACCGCGACCCCGAGCAGGCCGGTGACCACCAGCAGCAGCACGTCGAGCACCTCGTCCATCTGCTGGCGCAGGCTCACCACGCCGGTGACCTGGGCGTCGGGGACCGCGGCCCCCACCGTGTCGGTGACCGCGTCGACCACGGCGGCCTGGGCGCCGGCGTCGGCGTCGTCCAGCCGCAGCCAGACCTGCCCCACCGCGGCGTCCGGGGCGAGCGCGGCGAGGTCGGCGGCGGTGAGCAGCAGCGGCGCGTCGTCATCGACGACCCCGGCCCGCAGCGACAGCGACCGGCCGTCGAGGGCCAGGTCCACCCGCTCGCCGTCGGCCACCGACCAGGAGCGGGCCAGCCACCCGGGGACCAGCACCTCCCCGGGCGCGGGCAGCGGGGTGCCGTCGGTCGACCGCAGCGTCGGGACGGCGCTCGCGAGGTCGACCCCGTAGGCCTGCCACGGCTGGCCGTCGGGACCGGCCGGCGAGGCAACCGTCAGCGGCGTCCCGGTCGCGACGCCGTCGAGGTCCGCCAGCCGCCCGGGCAGCGACGCCGGCAGCTCGCCGGAGAGCCCCTCGACGACGACGTCGGCGGGGTACTGCGCGGCCAGCCCCGCGGTCGCCGTGGCCCGGGTCGAGGCGGTGCCCACCACCATCGCGGTGGTCAGCGTGACGCCGATGAGCAGTGCGGTCGCCGTCGCCGCCGTCCGCCGGGGGTTGCGGGTGGCGTTGCCGACCGCCAGCCGGGCCGGGATCCCGCCGACCCGGGTGACCAGTCCGCCGGCCGCGCGGACCACCGGCGGCACCGCGCGCTGGGCGAGCAGGACGACGCCGAGGAAGCTGGCCGCCCCGCCCGGCAGGGCCACGAACACGCTCGACACCGCGACGCCGAGGGCGAGCGCCGCCGCCCCGGGGACCAGCAGCGCCAGCCCGAGGACCAGGCGCAGCACGCCCGGCCGCGACCGCAGCGGCGCCGGGTCCAGCGGCCGCAGCGCGGCCAGCGGCGCCACCCGGGTCGCCGCGCGGGCCGGGGCGAGGGCGGCCACCAGGGTGGTCAGCGTGCCGACGGCCACCCCCGCGAGGACCGCGACCGGCGGCACCGACAGGCCCGACAGCGGCACCGGCGACTCGACGTCCCCGGCCAGCGCCGACACCGCCGCGGCCAGCCCGATCCCGGCGCCCACCCCGACCACCGAGGCGGCCAGCCCGGTCACCGCGGCCTCGGCCAGCACGCCGCGGCGCACCTGCCGGGCCGTGGCGCCCACGCAGCGCAGCAGCGCCAGCTCGCGGGTCCGCTGGGCGAGCAGGACGGCGAAGGTGTTGGCGATGACCAGCCCGGCAACGAGCACCGCGACGGTGCCGAAGACCAGCAGGATCGCCGCGAGGGCCGTCGCGTTGCCGAGCATCGACCCCGCGCGGTGCTCGGCCTGCGCGGTGCCGGTGCGCACCGTGAGCTCCGCCCCGGCGAGGGCGCCGCGGACCGCGTCGGCCAGCGCCTGCGGGTCGGTGCCGGGCGTGCCGGCGATCCGCAGCTCGACCGGGTCGACCGCGCCCCACGCCTGTGCCTGCGCGGGGGTGGCCCAGGCCCGGCCGTACAGGCCGGCCTCCGGGTCGCCGCCGAGGTCGACGACGCCGGTGACGGTGACGGCGGCGGTGGTCTCGCTGCCGTCGGGGGCGGTGCCGGTCACCGACAGCACGTCGCCGACGTCCGCGGCGACCCGCTCGCTGACGGCGACCTCGCCGGGCCCGTCGGGCAGCGCGCCGTCGGCCAGCCGCTGCCACCGCAGCGCGGGGTCCTCGGCGACCGCGCCGACCAGCAGGAACTGCGCGCCGGTGCGGCCGGGCGCGACCGCCTGCACGGAGGTCCCCCACTCGGGGGCCACGGCCCGCACGCCGTCCAGGGCGGTGAGGGCGGGGACCTCGTCGAGCAGGGAGCTGCCGTCCTCGGAGGTGACCACGGCGTCGGCGCCGACGTAGCGGGCGCCGGCGGCGGTGAGCACGGTGCTGCGGGTGGTCTCGTTGAGCACGAGCGTGGCGACCACGAAGCCGGTCGCGAGCACGACGGCCAGGCAGGAGGCGACCAGGCGCGGCAGGTGCGCGCGCAGGCCCGCAAGGGTGGTGGACAGCACCGGTCAGCCCCCGAGCCCGCGGAGCGCGTCGAGCACGGACGCGGCGGTGGGCCGCTCGACCTCCCCGGCCGGGCGGCCGTCGGCCAGCAGCACGACGCGGTCGGCGTAGGAGGCGGCGGTCGGGTCGTGGGTGACCATGACGACGGTCTGGCCGGTCTCGCGGACGCTGCTGCGCAGCAGGTCCAGCACCTCGGCGCCGGCGCGGGAGTCGAGGTTGCCGGTGGGCTCGTCGGCGAAGACGACGTCAGGTCGGGGCAGCAACGCCCGGGCGATGGCGACCCGCTGCTGCTGGCCGCCGGAGAGCTCCGCAGGGCGGTGCCGCAGCCGCTCGCGCAGCCCGAGCCGGGCGACCACGGCGTCCAACCAGGCCGGGTCGGGACGGCGGCCGGCCAGCCGCATCGGCAGCACGACGTTCTCGCGGGCGTCGAGCACCGGGAGCAGGTTGAACGCCTGGAACACGAAGCCGACCCGGTCGCGGCGCAGCCGGGTGAGTTCGTCGTCGCGCAGCCGGGTCAGCTCGGTGCCGCCCAGGAAGACCTGCCCGGAGGTGGCCGTGTCGAGGCCGGCCAGGCAGTGCATGAGCGTCGACTTGCCCGAGCCCGACGGGCCCATGATCGCGGTGAACTCCCCGCGGGCGAAGGCGACGTCGACGCCGTCGAGGGCGAGAACCCGAGCATCGCCGGAGCCGTACACCTTGGTCAGGCCGGTGGCGCGGACGGCGGCGGACGACACCGGCGCCGGCGGTTCGCCGGGGACGGTCATGACGGGGACGGACACGGGGGACCTCCGCGGGTCGATCACTGGGACGCAGGGACCCTCGCCGTCCGGCCCGTCCTCCCGCGTCGGACCCGGAGGTGATCTCGCCGTCCTCCCGTGGTCGTAGGTGCCTTCATCGCGATGGAGGCACCCGGTCGTAGGTGCCTTTATCGCGATAAGGGCCCCGGGAACGCGTCAGGCGTCGCGGAGGAGGTCGGCGGGGGAGACCAGCCCGGTGCGGTAGGCCAGGACGACGGCCTGCACCCGGTCGCGCGAGCCGGTCTTGGCCAGCACCCGCCCGACGTGGGTCTTCACCGTCGCCTCGCTGACGAACAGCCGCTGGCCGATCTCGGTGTTGGTGGCGCCGAGCGCCATCTGCACGAGCACCTCGCGCTCGCGCGGGGTCAGGTCGGCGAGCTCCGCGCCGCCGCCGGCGACCACGGGGGCCGTCCCGCGCAGCATCGGCGCCACGTGCTGCAGCAGCCGGCGGGTGGAGCTGGCCGCGATCACCGAGTCGCCGGCGTGCACGGTGCGCACCGCGGCGAGCATCTCCTCGGGCGGGGCGTCCTTGAGCAGGAAGCCGCTGGCCCCGGCGCCGATCGCCGCGACCACGTACTCGTCGAGGTCGAAGGTGGTCAGCACGACCACCCGCGGCGGGTCGGGCAATGCGGTGACCCGGCGGGTCGCCTCGATGCCGTCGGTGCCGGGCATGCGGACGTCCATCAGGACGACGTCTGCTGCCGTCCGCTCGAGCAGCCGCACCGCCGCCTCGCCGTCGCCGGCCTCCCCGACGACGATGAGGTCGGGCTGGGAGTCGATGACCATCCGGAAGCCCGCGCGGACCATCTGCTGGTCGTCGACCAGCACCACACGCACGGGTTGCCCCGCGGGACCACCCGGGGTCACCGGGCACCGCCCAGCGGCAGCACGGCGTGCACCCGCCAGCCGCCCCCGGCGTGCGGGCCGGCCTCCACCCGCCCGCGGTGCAGCTGCGCCCGCTCCTGCATGCCCCGCAGGCCCTGCTCGGCGCCGTCGCCCGCGGCCACCGCCGCCGCGGCGCCCCGGCCGTCGTCGAGCACCGAGAGCTCGAGGGAGTCCGGGCGCCAGTGCAGCCGCACCCAGGCCCGCACGTCCGGCCCGGCGTGCTTGAGCACGTTGGTCAGCGACTCCTGCACGATCCGGTAGGCGGCCAGCTGCGGACCGGCGGACATCGGGCGCGGCTCGCCCTCCACCAGCAGGTCGACGTCGAGCCCGCTGGCCCGGACGTCGTCGACGAGCGCGGGGACGGCCGCGACGTCGGGCTGCGGGGCGTACTGCTCGGCCGGGCCGTCGCGGAGCACGCCGAGCAGCGCGCGCATGTCGGTGAGCGCCTGCCGGCCGGTGGCGGCGATCGCCTCGAGGGCGCCGGTGGCGGCGCCGGGGTCGGCCCGCCCGGCGTAGCGGCCGCCGTCGGCCTGGGCGATGACCACCGACAGGGAGTGCGCGACGACGTCGTGCATCTCGCGGGCGATGCGGGCCCGCTCGGCGGTGGCGGCCAGCCGCATCTCCTGGTCGCGCTCGATCTCCAGCAGCCGGGCGCGCTCGGCCAGGCCGGACAGCTCCGCGAGCCGGGCCCGGCGCAGGTCCCCCAGCGCCCACGCGGCGACCACCGCCACGGCGATGGAGGCGGCCGGCACGAGGAAGGTCTCGCCGAGGTCGGCCGCGTAGTAGCGGGCCGCGGCCAGGACGGCGCCAGCGAGGCCGAGCACCAGCCCGGCCCGGCCGGCCCAGCGCGGCGCGTAGGCGGCCAGCGCGTGCACCATCACCAGCGCCGCCACGTTGGCCGGCAGGAACACGTCGACCACCGCCAGCTCGAGCAGTGCGGCCGCGGTCACCGCGGCCGCCGCGGCGACCGGACAGCCGCGGCGCCAGGCGAGGGGGACCAGCAGGAGCAGGCTGACGAGGAGGGCCGGGCCCTCGCCGGGACCGGCGCCGCCGCCGAAGGAGACCAGGACCAGCCCGACCAGTGCGCCGGTGATCGCGACGTCGACGGCGAACGGCCGGGAACGCAGCGCCGTCGCGAGCTGCTCGAGGGGTGGGCGCTGGTCCATCGGCGCCGACCCTAGGCAGCGCGGGCGCGCGCGTCGTCCACCCGGGGGAGGACCCGCCGGTCGTCCTCCGGGAGGAGCGTCAGGACGGGTCGAGGTGGCGCAGCAGGGTCTCGCCGATGTCCCGCATCGCCGCGACCTGCTCGGGGGAGAGCTGGTCGAACAGGTGGGTGCGCACGCTCTCCACGTGGATCGGCGCGGCCGCCTCGAGCGCGGCGAACCCCTCGTCGGTGAGCACGGCGAGCAGGCCGCGGCCGTCCTCGGGGCACTCCTGGCGGCGGATCCAGCCGCGCTCCTCGAGGCGGGAGACGGCGTGCGACAGGCGGCTGCGCGAGGACAGGCAGCGGTCGGCGAGCTCGCTCATGCGCATCCGGCGCTCGGGCGTCTCCGACAGCTGGACGAGGATCTCGTAGTAGGCGTGCGGGATGCCGGTGGCGCGGGTCAGCTCGCGCTCGAGCCGGTCCTGCAGCAGCTGGGTGCTGTAGAGCCAGGCGCGCCAGGCCTTCTGCTCCTCGGCGTCGAGCCAGCGCGTCTCCCGGGGGTCCGGCTGGTGTGTCCGGGGCGACACGTCGGTGGTCATGCCTCCAGGGTACTGGCGGAATAATCAAACGCTCAACTACGCTCACGGCACCGTAGTCAAACGCTCAACCACCCGAGAGGTCCTGACATGACCAGCACCACCGCCGTCCAGATCCCCGGCTACGTCGCCGGCACCTGGGACATCGACGCCGCGCACTCCACCGTCGGCTTCTCCGTCCGCCACATGATGGTGAGCAAGGTCCGCGGCTACTTCACCCAGTTCTCCGGCGAGATCGTCACCGCCGAGGACCCGGCCCGGTCGTCGGTGACCGCGACCATCGACATGGACTCGATCGACACCCGCCAGGAGCAGCGCGACGCGCACATCCGCTCGGCGGACTTCTTCGACGTCGGCAACCACACCGTCATGACCTTCCGCTCCACCCGGGTCGTCGCCGACGGCGAGGACTGGGCGGTCGAGGGTGACCTGACCATCAAGGGCATCACCAAGCCGGTCACCCTCCGGCTCGAGGTCAACGGCTTCGGCCCCGACGCCTACGGCGGCACCCGCGCCGGCTTCAGCGCCAAGACCTCCATCTCCCGCAAGGCCTTCGGCGTCGACATCGACATGCCGATGGACGGCGGCGGCGTCGTCGTCGGCGACAAGATCGAGATCGAGCTCGAGATCGAGGCCGTGCTCCGCACCGCCTGACGACGGAACCCGTTCCCCCCGGGACGTCACCTCTGAGGGGCCCCGGACGACACGGTCGTCCGGGGCCCTCGGCGTCTGCGCACCCACCGGCGCGAGCCGGATCCGGGACGCGCGAGTCCCTTCCCCGCCACGCCGCGGGGGAGCACCATGCGGCCAGCCGACCGTGGGGAGGTGGCCGTGCTGCGTGCCGCGCGACGCGGAGCCCGGCTGTTCCGCCGCGACCGGGCCGCCCCGGCCGTCCCCGCCGCCCGGCCGGCCCCGGTGGAGGACCCGCACGTCGACCTCGATCCCGACGACCCGCTGCTCGCCCACCTCGCCGCGGTCGCCGAGCCGACGCCGCTCGACCGGGTCCCCGTGGACTCGCCGGGTGTCCGGGCGCTGCGCGAGGCCGGGATCACCCTCGTCGTCCCCCTGGTCACCTCCGGGGAGCTGGTCGGCCTGCTCAGCCTCGGGCCCCGGCGCTCGGAGAACGAGTACTCGACCGACGACCGGCACCTGCTGCAGGACCTAGCCGCGCACGCGGCGCCCGCCGTGCGGGTGGCCCAGCTGGTGCGCGAGCAGGAGGCCGAGGCGCTCGACCGGCAGCGCATCGAGCAGGAGCTGCAGGTCGCCGGCCTCATCCAGCAGCAGTTCCTGCCGCGCTCGTTGCCCGAGCTGCCCGGCTGGCGGGTGTCGGCCCACTACCGGCCGGCGCGCGAGGTGGGCGGCGACTTCTACGACTTCCTCGAGCTGCCCGGCGGGCAGGTCGGCATCGTGATCGGCGACGTCACCGACAAGGGCGTGCCCGCCGCGCTGGTCATGGCGACGACGCACAGCATCCTGCGCACCGAGGCGGCGCGGCTGGTGTCCCCCGGGGAGGTGCTGCGGCGGGCCAACACGCTCCTGGTCGGCGAGATGCCCGCGCACATGTTCGTCACCTGCCTCTACGCCGTCCTCGACCCCGCGACCGGCCGGCTGCGCTACGCCAACGCCGGGCACGACCTGCCGTACGTGCGCACCGCGGAGGGCGTCGTCGAGCTGCGCGCCACGGGGATGCCGCTCGGCCTGCTCCCGGAGATGGACTACGAGGAGAAGGAGACGGTCCTCGCGCCGGGGCACGAGGTGCTGTTCCACAGCGACGGCGTCGTCGAGGCGCACGACCCGGACCGGGAGATGTTCGGGTTCCCCCGGCTCAAGGAGCTCGTCGGCGAGCCGGTGTCCGGGGACGCCCTCATCGACCGGGTGCTCGCCGACCTGGCCTCCTTCACCGGCCCGGGCTGGGAGCAGGAGGACGACATCACGCTCGTGACGCTGTCCCGGGCGACACGGCCGACGGCGGGAGGCGACCGCATGCCCACCGGATGTGACGCCGAGGTGCTGGCCGAGCTCGACGTGGCCAGCGAGCCCGGAGGGGAGCGCGCGGTGCTGACCGCGCTGGCGGACGCGGTCGAGCCCCTCGGCCTGCGCCCGGCCCGGCGCGACGCCCTGGCCACCGCCGTGGCCGAGGCCACGATGAACGCCATCGAGCACGGCAACGACAACCGCCCCGAGCTGCCGGTGCGGATCACCGTCGCCGCCACCGACCGGGACGTCCGGGTGACCGTCACCGACCACGCGGTGAAGGGCCCCGACCCCGGGACGGCCGAGGAGCCCGACATCGTCGCCAAGCTCGCCGGCGAGCAGTCGCCGCGCGGCTGGGGCCTGTTCCTCATGCGCAACCTCGTCGACGAGGTACGCGCGGCCGACCACGAGGGCGGGCACACCGTGGAGCTCGTCCTGCACCGGGACGGCCCGGCGTGAGCGCCCGCCGCTTCCCGGTCCGCGAGCCCCGCCCCGGCTCGGTGGTCGTCGACCTCTCCGGGGACCTGCGCGGCGACGCCCGCGAGGCGCTGCAGGCCGCCTACGCGGAGGCCGCGGCAGCCGGCCCGCACACCGTCGTCCTCGGCATGACCGGGGTCGGTTACGTCAACTCGACCGGCATCGCGCTGCTCGTCGACGTGCTCGCGCGGGCGCGGCGGGACGGCCGCGAGGTCGCCGCCTTCGGGTTGACCGAGCACTACCGGGAGGTCTTCGCGATCACCCGGCTGTCCGAGTTCATCTCCGTGTACGACGACGAGCCCAGCGCACTGGGACACGTGCCCACCGGCGCCTGAGCGGTTCCCTGGGGGAGCAGATGCAGACCACTCGACTCGAGACCGCCGTCCGCCGCGTCGACGACCACGTCGTCGTCATCTCGCTGGTCGGCGACGTCACCGCGGCCAGTGACGGCCCGCTGACCGACGCCTACCAGGAGGCCTGCGGTCACCGGCCGCGCGGGATCGCGCTCGACTTCAGCCGGCTGGAGTACATGAACAGCGGCGGGATCGGGATGCTCGTGACCCTGCTGGTGCGGGCCAAGCGCGCCCACCAGCGGGTGACCGCGTTCGGGCTGTCCGACCACTACCGGCAGATCTTCTCGCTGACCCGCATCGACGAGGCGATCAGCCTGCAGGCCGACGAGGAGTCCGCCCTGGCCGCGGCGCGGGGGACGGTGGGGACGCGGTGAGCACCGACACGACCCCGGCCGGCGACACCACCCCCGCCGGCGAGTCCGGCCCGGTCGAGGGGGCCCTGCCCCGGGACGCCGCGTACTGGGCCGCGCCGGTGTCGCAGCTGGTCGCGGCGAGCGAGGCCGCTCGGGCGCGCGGCCTGGACGGCAAGCGGCTGATGGGGCCGCAGCAGGGCTTCGGGCAGCTGTGGCGGCGCAGCCACCGCATCCCGCTGACCGGCGTCGGGATGACGCCGGAGGCCGTGGTCGCCGAGTGGAAGGTCCGTTTCGGGGAGTTCTGGCCGCGCGGCGGGCGCTTCCACCCGTCCTTGGCCGGCATCGAGCCGGGCGAGGTGGCCGCCCTCGACGTCGGCGTCGGCCAGGTGTGCGTGCTCTCCACGGGCGTCTTCGTGATCTACGCCGACGAGACGTCCTTCGCCTACATGACGCCGGAGGGCCACGCCCTCGCCGCCTGGATCACCTTCAGCGCCGAGGAGGACCGGGGGACGACCGTCGCGGACATCAGCATGCTGCTGCGCACCGCCGACCCCCTGGTCGAGCTGCCCTACGTACTGGGCGGGGCGCGGCTGGAGGACCGGTTCTGGCAGGCCACCCTGCGCAACCTCGCGACGGCGTTCGGCGCGGAGGGACCGCCGCCGGTCGAGACGAGCGTCGTGTGCCTGGACCGGCGGCGGCAGTGGTCGCAGGCGCGCAACGTCCGCCACTTCAGCGGGGTGAAGACCGCCCTGCGCGGGTTCCGCGCACCTCGCGCGAACTGAGCGGCACCGCTCGGGCGCCGGCTGTGGGCGGGGTCGGACGGGTGGTGCTGCGGGTCCTGCCGTGGGCCGCGCTCGCGCTGACCCTGGCGTGCACCGGGACCACGCTGGCGTTCGAGCTGTCGGCGGGCGGCCGGTCGGTCGCCGACCTGCTGTACTCCGGCGGGTTCGGGCTGAGCATGCTCGGGTTCGCCGTCGTGGGGGCGGTGCTGGCCTCGCGGCGGCCGGCCAACCCGGTCGGCTGGCTGTGCGCGGCCCTGGCGCTGGTCTTCTGGTCGGCTGCGGTCGCCGGCACGCTGCTCGAGTCGCTGCCGGACCAGCGCTCGTGGCCGCTCGAGCTGGTGAACCGGGACGGCTGGCCGCTTGTCACCTGCCTGGCGGTGCTGACGGTGCTGCTGTTCCCCACCGGCCGGCCGCCGTCCCCCGGCTGGCGCTGGCTCCAGCGGGCCGCCCTCACGGCCATGGGGGTGGCGGTGGTCAGCGGGATCTGGTTCCCGTCCACCGGGGGCGACAGCCCGTCATCGGCGCCGTGGGCGACCGACGGCACGGTCGGCCGGCTCGCGTTGCACCTCCACTACTCGTCGCTGTTCGTGATCGCCGTGTCCTGGTTCCTCGCCATGGCCTCCGTGGGCGTCCGCTACCACCAGGCCTGCCCGGACGAGCGTCGGCAGCTGAAGTGGTTCCTCCTCGCAGTGCTGCTCAACATCGGCCAGCTCGCCGTGGTGCCGCTCGCGCCCGCCGCGGTGGACGCGGCCTACCAGGTGGTGGTCCTGGCCCTGATCCCGGTCTCGATCGGCATCGCGGTGCTGCGGTACCGGCTCTACGAGATCGACCGGATCGTGAGCCGGACGGTGTCCTACGCGGTCCTCACCGGCGCGCTGCTGGTCCTCTACCTGGCTGCGGTGACGGCGCTGCGGCCGCTGCTCACACCGGTGACCGGGACCTCGGACCTGGCGGTGGTGGTGTCCACGCTGGCGGTGGCCGCAGTGTTCGGCCCGGCCCGGAGGCGGGTGCAGGACGTGGTCGACCGCCGCTTCGACCGGACCCGCTACGACGCGTCGCGCGCCGTCGAGGACTACCGCCGGCGGCTGCGCAGCGAGGTCGACCTCGACGCGGTCACGGCGGGCCTGCGGGAGACGGTCAGCTCGACGGTCGGCCCGCAGCGGCTCGGGCTGTGGCTGCGCGACGACGGCCTCACGCGGAGGGCCTGATGCGCGCGGTCCCGCACGCGCGACGGCTGGCGTGGGTCCTCTGCGCGCTCGCCCTGGCGCTGGTGGCGGCGGCGATCACCGTGCGGTTCACCGTCGCCGAGGCCTCCGGGCCCCAGGCGCTCACCCCGACCGAGGTCCTGGTGGGCACCCTCGGCTTCCTCGGGGTGCCTGTCGTCGGGGGCCTGCTCGCCTTCCGCCTGCCGGACAACCCCTACGGCTGGCTGTGGTGCGCCGCCGGGATCTGCCACGGGATCACGGCGCTGGCCGCCGCCCTCGGCGCGGTTCCAGGGGACCTGTCCCGGGTGGCCCGTGCGGTCGAGGGCTCCAGCTTCGTCGTCGGCCTCGTGCTGCTCTCCCTGCTGTTCCTCCTGTTCCCGACCGGGTCGCTGCCCTCGCCCCGCTGGCGCTGGCTGCCGCGGGTCACCGTCGGCCTCGCCGTCCTGGCACTGGTCGCCGGGAGCCTGGCAACGTCCGGGGCCTGGTCCCCGGACGCCACCACGGGCCGCGTCGCGGCGGCCGCGGCCGACGCCGCCGTCACCGGGCTGTTCCTCGCCGTGGTCGTGGCGGCCGTGTCGGTCCTCGCGCGCTACCGGCGCGCCGGGTCCGTCGAGCGCCGTCAGCTCACCTGGTTCGTGGTGGCCGCGATGGCGCTGGTGGTGACGACGTCGCTGGACCTCACCGGCGCACCGGTGCCGGCCGTGGTCTGGGCGGTGGTCGACGCGGTCAGCTTCGGGCTCATCCCGGCCGCGGTGGCCGTCGCCGTCCTGCGCTACCGGCTCTACGAGATCGACCGGATCGTGAGCCGGACGGTGTCCTACGCGGTCCTCACCGGCGCGCTGCTGGTGCTCTACCTGGCCGCCGTCACGGCGCTGCGGCCGCTGCTCACCCCGCTGACGGGCACGTCCGACCTGGCGGTGGTGGTGTCCACGCTGGCGGCGGCCGCGGTGTTCGGCCCCGCCCGGCGGCGGGTGCAGGACGTCGTCGACCGGCGGTTCGACCGGTCCCGCTACGACGCGGCCCGCGCGGTGGACGCCTACGCCCGCCGGCTGCGCAGCGAGGTCGACCTCGACGCGGTCACGGCGGGACTGCGGGACACCGTCGCGGCGACGGTCGGGCCCGACCGGCTGGGCGTGTGGGTGCGCCCCGGCGCCGACGTCCGGAGGGCCTGATGGACCGGACGCGGCGGGTGCGACGGCGCGCCTGGGGGCTGTGCGCGGTCGCCGTCGTCCTCTTCCTCGCCGCTGGGGTCCTCCGGGCCACCGCGGACGACCCCTGGACGGCGCTCGGGGTGGCCGGCTTCCTGGCGGTGCCGGTCGTCGGGGCGGTCATCGCCACCCGTCTGCCGGACAACCCCCTCGGGTGGCTGTGGTGCGCCTTCGGGGTGACGGACGCGGTGCTGGTGCTCACCGGCGAGCTGCGGTTCCTGGCCCCCGGCGCGGTCCCGCTCGCGCTCGTCGAACGGTCGGCGTTCCTGGCCCTGCTGGTGCTGCTCCCGCTGGTCGTCGTCCTCTTCCCCACGGGCCGCCTGCCCAGCCCGGCGTGGCGGTGGCTGTTCCGGGCCGTGGGGCTCTCGCTGGCCGTCGCCGTGGTCGGCAGCCTGTTCGCCACCATCCCGGAGGACCCCGCCGCCGCGGGCCTGCTGAGCCCGGGCGGCGAGGCCGGGCGCCGCTGGTACACCGTCTTCGTCACCGGGCTCAGCGGGCTCTTCCTCGGCTGCGTGCTCGCCATGGCGTCGCTCGTGGTGCGGCTGCGCCGGTCCGGGCCGGTCGAACGGCGTCAGCTCGCCTGGTTCGCCTACGCCGGGCTGGTCAACGCCGGTGCGCTGCTCGTCGCCCTCACGGGCCTCGTCGGGGAGGCCGGGTGGCTGCTGTTCGAGGTGACGTTCACCCTCTTCCCCGTGGCGGTCGGGGTCTCCGTGCTGCGGTACCGGCTCTACGAGATCGACCGGATCGTCAGCCGGACGGTGTCCTACGCGCTGCTGACCGGGGGGCTGCTGCTGGTCTACCTGGGAGCGGTGACCGCCCTGCGGCCGCTGCTGGCGCCGCTGACCGGCACCTCGGAACTCGCCGTGGTCGTGTCCACGCTCGCGGTGGCCGCGGCGTTCCGGCCGGCGCGGCGGCGGGTGCAGGCGGTGGTCGACCGCCGGTTCGACCGGACGCGCTACGACGGCGCCCGGGCGGTGGACGCCTACGCCCGGCGGCTGCGCACCGAGGTCGACCTGCGGCAGGTGACCGAGGGTCTGCGCGACACCGTGGTCACCACGGTCCACCCGGCGTCCGTCGGCGTCTGGCTGCGCGACGGGGGGAGGCCGACGTGACCCCGGTCCGGGCCCGGTGGCTCGGCTGGTCGGTCTGCGCGGTCACCGTGGCGCTGGCCGCGACCGCCGCCGTCGTCGACGTCGTCGAACCCGACGGGACCAGCGACCCGTGGTCCTCCCTGCCCAGCCTCCTCGCGGCCGCCCTCGTCGGAGCGCTGATCGCGGCGCGGCTGCCCACCAACCCGTACGGCTGGGTGGTGAGCGGGTGCGCGCTCGTCGCGGCGGCCGTGCAGGTCGTCTTCACGCTGGGCCGCGGCACCGACGTCCGGGACGACGTGCTCGCCGTGGCGGAGACCTGGGGCTACGGAGCCTTCTTCGTCCTCTTCTACCTCGTGCTGGTGCTGTTCCCCACCGGCCGGCTGCCCGGCCGCGGCTGGCGCTGGTTCCCGTGGGCGGCGGGAGGGCTGGCCGCAGCCCAGGCCGTCGCGGTGCTGGTCGCGCCGCGGGACGGGGACCCGGTCGCGCCGGGACCGTGGCCGGTGGGCGGCGCCGCCGGCCGGGTCTGGGACGTCGTGGTCGAGGTCAGCGTCTACGGAGCGCTGCTGCTGGGCGTCGTGGCGGCGCTCGCGCCGGTGCTGCGCTACCGCCGGGCCGGCCCGGTCCAACGGCAGCAGCTCAAGTGGCTCGCCGTCGCTAGCTCGGCGATGGCCGCGTCGATCCTGCTCGACCTGGTGGCCCCGGAGGGGCTGGTTCCGGGGGAGGCGTACGTGGTCCTCGACCAGGTCGCCTTCACCCTCGTCCCCGTCGGGATCGGCATCGCCCTGCTGCGGTACCGGCTGTTCGACATCGACCACGTCCTCAGCCGGACCGTGTCCTACACCCTGCTCACCGCGGGCCTGGTGGCGCTGTACGTGGGGGCGGTGACCGGGCTCCGGGCGCTGCTCGCGCCGGTGACCGGCAGCTCCGAGCCGGCGGTCGTGGCCTCAACCCTGGCCGTGGCGGCCGCCTTCCGGCCGGCCCGGCGGCGGGTGCAGGACGCGGTCGACCGGCGCTTCGACCGGGCGCGGTACGACGCCGCCCGACAGGTGGACGCCTACGCCCGGCGGCTGCGCACCGACGTCGACCTCGAGACGGTGGTGACCGGGCTGCGGGAGACGGTCACCGCCACCGTCGGTCCCCAGCGGATGGCGCTGTGGCTGCGGAACGGCCCGGCCGGGTCCGGGACGTCGACGTGAGGACGGCGTCCCGCGTGCTGGGCGCCGGCGCGCTGTGCGCCGCGGTCCTGGTGCTGATCGCCACCGACCTGGTCGTCCGGGCGCGGCACCCCGCGGCCTTCCCCGTGGACGGCGGGCTCGGGCTGCCGGTGGCGGCTGCCCTGGCGCTGGCCACCCTGGCGTTCACCGTCGTGGGGGTGCTGCTGGTGTGCCGGGTCGCCGGCACCGCCTACGGCTGGGCCCCCGCCGGACTCGGCCTCGGGATCGCGCTGCTGCAGGCGGGGTTCGCAGTCGGCCAGATCGGCGCGCTGCCGCGGTGGGTGGAGCTGCCGCTCGTCTCGTCGGCGGTCCCGGTCGTCCTGGTCTCGGCCACCGCGGTCTTCGCGCTCTTCCCCGACGGCCGGCTGCCCGGGCCCCGCTGGCGGTGGCTGCCGCCCACCACCGCCGGGGCCGCCGGTGTCGCCGTCGCCCTCGGGCTCCTGCTCGGCCCGGACCCCTCCATCCCGGGCCTGCTGACGCCGGGAGACGACGTCGCCGACGCAGCCGGCACGCTGTCCTCGTGGCTGGTCCTCGTCCTCACCGGCTGCCTGCTGGCCGCCGCCGCGGCACCGTTCGTGCGCCACCGGAGCGCCGGGCCGACCGAGCGGCAGCAGCTGCGCTGGTTCGCGGCGGCGGGGCTGGCGTTCGGCGGGACCGCGCTCGTCGCGTCCCTCGGGAGCGCGGCCGTGCCGCAGGACGACACGGGGCTGGTGGTCGGGGTCGCCGTCGGGGTGAGCCTGGTGCTGCCTCCGGCCGCGATCTGGGTCGCCGTCAGCCGGTACCGCCTGTACGACCTCGACCGGCTGGCCAGCCGCACGGTGTCCTACGCGCTGCTCACCGGCCTGCTGCTCGCCCTCTACCTCGGGTTGGTCACCGGGCTGCGGCCGCTGCTCACCCCGCTCACCGGCACCTCCGAGCTGGCGGTCGCGGCCTCGACGCTGGCCGTGGCCGCGGCCTTCTCCCCGCTGCGGCGGCGGCTGCAGGGCGTCGTCGACCGGCGGTTCGACCGGTCCCGCTACGACGCGGCCCGCGCCGTGGACGCCTACGCGCGGCGGCTGCGGACGTCGGTCGACCTCGACGCGGTCACCGGCGGGCTCCGGGACACCGTGGCGGCCACGGTCGGTCCCGACCGGGTCGGCATCTGGCTGCGCGAGACCACGCCGCCGCGGGAGGCCGGTGCCTGAGGACGGGTCGGGCTACGGCATGGCCGGGTTCAGCCGCTGGAACAGCACGTGGTCCTGCCAGCGCCCGGCGATCCGCAGGTACTGCGGCGCCAGCCCGAACCGGGTGAACCCGTTGCGCTCCAGCACCCGCTGCGACCCGGCGTTGTGCGGCAGCGTGCCGGCCTCCACCCGGTGCAGCCCGAGGTCGTCGAACGCGATCCGCAGCATCGCCGCGACGGCGGTCGTCGCGTGCCCGCGGCCGTTGGCGGCCGACCGGATCCAGTAGCCCACGTTGCACGACAGGAACGCACCGCGGACGACGTTGCTCAGGCTGATCCGGCCCACCACCTGCCCCGCGCCGTCGAGGACCACGTGCGGCAGCCGGAGGCCGAGCCGGTGCTGCTCCAGCACGAACCGGATCTCCTCGCGCTGGACGGCCTCGGTGGCCCAGCCCTCCTCGCGCGCCGGCTCCCAGGGTGCGAGGAACGCGCGGTCCTCCTCCGCGATGCGGGCGAGGACCGGTGCGTCGTCCAGGGCCAGGAGGCGCGTCGTGGTCATCCCCGCACCCTCGCAGAGCCGGCGCCGGCCCGGGGCCGGGGACACTGCAGTCATGACGACGTCCGTCCTGACCCGCGCCCGCACCCGGCTGTCCTCCGCCGTCCTCGTCGCCGCCGGGCTCGCGGCCGGGTTCGGCGTCGCGCAGGGCACCGGCATCCGGGCCCTCGGCGGCGCGGTGTTCGCCGTCGCGGGCCTCGGCGCCGCGGTCCTGTGGGTGCAGCGCCGCGGATGGGCGGTCGCCCTCGGGCTCGGCGCCCTCTACGTCGGCGCGTTCGTCCTGGCCCACGTGCTCGCCCTCGGCGCCGGACTGCCGGCCTGGCTCGCGGTGGGCCTGGTCACGGTCGCCGCCGCAGGGGTGACGTACGCGGCGGCCGACCGCCCGGGGACGGCGGTCAGCGCCCACTGACCGCCGTGCCGGCGGGCTCGCGCCGGGCGGGGAACGGGTCGACGGGCCGGGCCCCGGTCCCGCGCCGGCCGCTCCCGCGCAGCACCCGGAACGCCAGTCCCGGGGCCAGCAGGCCCTCGGGGCGGTCGAGCAGGTTGACCACGCGCAGGAACGCCCGCGCCACGACCGGGTCGTGCTCCGCCGCGACGTGCAGCCGCTCCAGGTAGGCGTTGACCGCCCGGACCCTGGGCGTCCGCGGGCCCGCCACGCCGGGGAAGCGCAGGTCCCCGCCGACGGAGACGTCCCAGGCGACGTCGACGATGCGGGCCGCGGCCGGCAGGAAGCGGCGCGCCAGCCCGCCGGCGCCCTCGGCCAGGCAGGAGCGCAGCTGCACGGCCTCGGCGGCGGCGACGGTCATCCCCTGCCCGTAGACGGGGTCGAAGCTCGCGATGGCATCCCCGACGACGAGGTAGCCGGCGGGGAACCGGTGCAGCCGCTCGTAGCGCCGGCGGGTGCTCACCGGGTACCGGAACCGGACGGCGTCCGACAGCGGCTCGGCCTCCCGCACGACCTCGTGGACGAGGGGGGAGGGCAGCGTCGCGGTGTAGGCCGTGAAGCCGTCGTGGTCCAGGGGCGGGGCGTCGCCGAGGATCCCCCCGACGGAGACGATCCACCGGTCGCCCTCCTGGGGGATCGCCACTCCGCCGCGCGGGCGGTCCGGGGTGGCGGCGACGGACGCGCCGTCCGGGCCCGACGGGTCGCGGCGGTAGGACCGCGACGCGTAGGCCAGGCCGATGTGCACCTGCTCGGTCTCCGGAGCGGGGTGGCCCAGGGCCTCCAGCCACTGCGGGCTCCGCGACCCCCGCCCGGTGGCGTCGACGACGAGGTCGGCCGGGAGCACCTGCGCGGAACCGTCCGCGGCGCCGTCGAGCACCCGCAGGCCGGTGACCCGGCTGGCGTCCCTCGACGCGGCCAGGCCGGCGGCGTCGCACCCGCCGCGGATCTCGACGTTGCCCAGCGCCCGCACCCGGGCGCGCACGCGGGCCTCCAGCAACGGCCGGCTGACCCCCAGCCCGAGCAGGCCGGAGGGCTCCTGGCACAGCAGCCGGCCACCGTTGACCCACCGGAACCCCGACTGGAGGTCGGTGCTGGACACCCCCAGACCGGTCAGCTCGGCGGTGAGCCCGGGGAAGAGCTCCTCCAGCAGCTCGCGGCCGCGGGCGAGCAACCCGTGCGCGTGCCGGCCCTGCGGCACGCCGCGACGGGCGGTCGGTTCGTCGGTGACGGGGTCGCGGTCGACGACCGTCACGGAGTCGTGGGTCTCGCTGAGCACACGGGCGGCCAGCAGCCCGCCCATGCCGGCTCCGACGACGACGGCGTGATCGGTGTGCTCGGACATCGTGTCCTCCTCGGGAGGTCGGGGAGGACACGGTCGGCCGGGGGACTGCTCACCCGACAGGTCGCCAGGTGCCCACTCCCTGCCCGGCGCCGCGGAGCTCCCGCTCCCACAGCCAGGCCGTGATCCGCTCGATGCCGGACCCGAGGTGGCGGCGGTAGGTCGAGAAGGGCAGCCCCAGCCGTTCGGCGGCCGCCTCCTGGGTGGGCACGCCGCGGAAGAACGTCGTGGCGACCGCCCGGTGCAGCCTGGCGTCCCGCGGGTCACCGGCGAGGGAGTCCGTCGCCTCGACGAGGAGGTCGGCGAGGGCCTCGGCGGGGGCCCGCCCCCGGGCCGCGTCGGTCACCACCCGGGACCGGCACAGCGGGTTGCGGCCCAGGTCGCCGGGCCGGCGGGCGGAGCGCAGCGCGTCCTTGACGGCGGCCGCGAACTCCGGCGCGGAGAGGACGGTCCGCTGGGGCGGATCGACCGCCGGCGCGGCCGGTCGCCCGTCACCGGCGAGCTCGAGGCCGGCCAGGGCACCGAACCACTCGGCCATCGGCACCGCCCGCCAGTCGTGTGCGAAGAGCGTGAACGGGCGGCCGCCCACGGTCGCCTGCCCGGCCGGGTGGTGGTCGATGTAGGCCATCTGAGGTGCCCAGAAGCCCGGGTCGGCCAGGACGAGGAAGGACAGGGCCGGTCCCGGCGGCGAGGTCCAGCCGTGCGCGCAGTCGATCTGGATCCGGTCCATGACCGGGGAGGGCCGCTGATAGGACCCCGGGACGACGAAGGTCCGCAGCACGTCCAGCTGCTCACCCGGGCGCAGGGGCCCGGTGGCGTCGACGTGCGCCCAGGCCGCGGCGACCACGGGGTCGGTGGCGAGGTCGGCCGGATCCGGCTCGGACAGCCGCAGGTGCAGCGCGAAGCCGACCGGTCCGGGCTCGCCCGCCCGGCGGTACACGGTGCAGCCCCCGGGTCGCCGGTCGAGCCAGTGGGCCAGCACGCGCGCGGACTCGTCGCCCTCGGCCGTGCGGGTCATCGACAGCAGCGCGGCGCGGTCGGCGTCGCCCGGGGTGTCCGGGTAGACGCCGTCCTCCACGTCCCAGGTCAGGAACGGCGCGAACACCGGGTTGCGCCGGTGCAGGAACATGAGGTCCCGCCAGGTGCGGGCGCCGTCGAGCGGGTTGCGGCGGTGCCGGTCGAGGAGGTGTGCGCGGATCCGCCGGTGCAGGTCGGCGTACCGGTCGGGGTCCCGCCAGCGCAGCTCCGCGTCGAGGACGTCGCGGGCGAGGTCGTGCGGGTGGAGGCCGTCGGCGGCCCGCTCCACGAACGACCGACCCGACAGCCACCGGAAGAGGTCGTCGGCCTCCGCCTCCGGGAGGGCCGCGCGCAGCAGCGACTCCGTGGTCACCCGCGCGTGCGCGCACACCTCGAGCGCCGCGCGGTGCTGCGGCGAGGGCGCCTCGTCGACGATCCGCTCGAGCAGGACCCGCAGCAGGTCGGGGCTGCCGGACCCGGCCGCCGGCACCGGGACGCCGGACGTCGACGCCGTCTCCGCCACCAGGCACAGGGCCAGCGGGTGGCCGCCGGCGAAGCGCAGGGCCTCCTCCCGCACCCGTGGCGGGACACCGCGTGCGGCCAGGAGTCCGGTGGCGTCGTCCGGCGGCAGGTTCCGCAGGGCGACGACCCGGAGCAGTCCCTGCCACGCGGGGTCGAACCGCCAGGCGCTCTCCGGCGGCTCCCGCCCGGCGACGACGGTGAGCGCGTCCGCGGGCAGCCGCGGGAGGAGCCGCTCGCGCAGCCATCCCTGGAGACCCGAGCACCGCTCGAAGGTGTCGACGACCAGCAGCAGCCGGCCGAGGTCGTGCAGGGCCGGGACCGGGTCCTCGCCGGCCGGCAGGCCGAGCTCCTCGGCCAGCGCGGCGAGCAGGCCGTCGGGGGACGGCGTGACGGCGCGGCCGTCGACCACCACGGCGGTCACCCCGGACGCCTCGGCGTCGAGCACGACCCTGCGCAGCAGCGCGGTCTTGCCGATCCCGCCGGGCCCGTGGAAGAACACCACCGCGGCGCCCGGGTCACCGGCCAGCGTGGCCGCGACGAGTTCGCGTTCGGCGTGGCGGCCCACGAACGCCGCCGATCCCGCGCGGCCCAGCCGCGCGGCGAGATCGGTCCTCCCGGCTGCCCGGCCGCGGACGCCCACCCGCGGAGGCTAGCGCCGGACCCGGCGCGTGCGGGCGCCCGTCGCCGCCCCGGTACGGCCGGCGGTGAGTCTCGTCACGATCGCCGCCGCGGGGGTGACGTACGCGGTGGCCGACCGCCCGCGGGCAGCGGTCAGAGCACGCCGAGTGCCTAGAGTGGGAAGGTCGCCGGGCCGGCGGCCGTTGTCCCAGATGCCCGCGAGCGCGTACTGCCGCGGGATCCCCTGACTCCCCGAGGTGCCTCCCGCATGCCCACCCGCGACGACCTGCGCAACGTGGCGATCATCGCCCACGTCGACCACGGGAAGACCACCCTGGTCGACGCCCTCCTCCGCCAGGCCGGGGCTCTCGGCCGCGCCAAGGGCGAGGGCACCGACGCCGACGAGACGCAGACGCGCGTCATGGACTCGATGGACCTCGAGCGCGAGCGCGGCATCACCATCCTGGCCAAGAACACCGCGATCCGGCTGGCCGACGACGAGGGCAACCCGGTCACGGTCAACATCGTCGACACCCCCGGCCACGCCGACTTCGGCGGCGAGGTCGAGCGCGGCCTGTCCATGGTCGACGGCGTCGTCCTGCTCGTCGACGCCTCCGAGGGCCCGCTGCCGCAGACCCGCTTCGTGCTGCGCAAGGCGCTCGGCAAGGGGATGCCGGTCATCCTCGTGGTCAACAAGACCGACCGCTCCGACGCGCGCATCGCCGAGGTCGTCGACGAGACCTACGAGCTGTTCATGGAGCTGCTCGAGGACAACGGCCTGGACACCGACGCCCTCGAGTTCCCGATCGTCTACTCCAACGGCAAGACCGGGCAGGCCTCGCTCACCCGGCCCGCCGACGGCGAGAGCCCCGACAGCCCCGACCTCGCGCCGCTGGTGAAGACGCTCCTGGAGACCATCCCGGCGCCGACCTACGACGCCGAGGAGCCGCTGCGCGCGCAGGTCACCAACCTCGACGCCTCGCCCTACCTCGGCCGGCTGGCGCTGCTGCGCATCCACTCCGGCACGATGAAGAACGGCCAGCAGGTCGCCTGGTGCCGCACCGACGGCACCGTGCAGCGGGTCAAGATCACCGAGCTGCTGATGACCGAGGGCCTCACCCGCACCCCGGCCGACAGTGCCGGCCCCGGCGACCTCGTGGCCATCGCCGGCATCGAGGACATCATGATCGGCGACACCCTCGCCGACCCCAACGACCCGCGCCCGCTGCCGCCGCTGACCGTCGACGAGCCGTCGATCTCGATCACCATCGGCATCAACACCTCGCCGATCTCGGGCCGCTCGGGCAAGAAGCTCACCGCCCGGCTGATCAAGAACCGGCTCGACCAGGAGCTCGTGGGCAACGTCTCGGTGCGCATGCTGCCCACCGAGCGCCCCGACACCTGGGAGATGCAGGGCCGCGGCGAGCTGGCGCTGGCCATCCTGGTCGAGCAGCTGCGCCGCGAGGAGTTCGAGCTCACCGTCGGCCGCCCGCAGGTGGTCACCAAGGAGATCGACGGCCGGCTCCACGAGCCGGTCGAGCGGGTCACCATCGACACCCCGGGCGAGTACGTCGGAACGCTGACCCAGGCGCTGGCCGCCCGCCGCGGGCGCATGGAGAACCTGGTGCACCACGACACCGGGTGGGCGCGGATGGAGTACGTCGTCCCCTCGCGCGGCCTGATCGGGTTCCGCACCGAGTTCCTCACCGAGACCCGCGGCACCGGCGTCCTCAACCACAACCTCGAGGGCTACGAGCCGTGGATGGGCGACATGCGCGCCCGGCCCACCGGGTCCCTGGTGGCCGACCGGCAGGGCGTGGCGACGTCGTACGCGATGTTCTCGCTGCAGGAGCGCGGCTCGATGATGGTCGCCCCGGGCACCGAGGTGTACGAGGGCATGATCGTCGGGGAGAACTCCCGGCCCGACGACATGGACGTCAACATCACCAAGGAGAAGAAGCTCACCAACATGCGGTCCTCGACCGCGGAGGAGCTCGAGCGGCTGATCCCGCCGCGGATCCTGAACCTGGAGCAGGCGCTGGAGTTCTGCGCCGAGGACGAGTGCGTCGAGGTCACGCCGGCCGCCGTCCGCGTGCGCAAGGTGATCCTCGACCAGAACGAGCGCGGCAAGGCCAAGAACCGCAAGCCCAGGGCCTGAGGTCGCTGGAGGGGCCCGGTCCGCACCGCGGACCGGGCCCCTGCCGTCTCCCGGCGGGCACGACCGGCGGCGAGGCGGGAGGGTGGCCGCATGAGCGCGACCGTCGAGCCCTTCGGCACCACACCCGACGGCACCGCCGTCGAGCGCTGGACGCTGACCGCCGGTGCGGTGACCGCGCGCGTGCTCACCTACGGCGGGGTGGTCCAGACCCTGGAGGTGCCCGACCCCGACGGCGGGGTGGCCAACGTCGTCCTCGGCCACCCCGACCTCGCGGGCTACCTCGACGCGGACGACCCCTACCTGGGCGCGCTGGTCGGCCGCTACGGCAACCGCATCGCCGGGGGGCGGTTCACCCTCGACGGTGCGACCCACCAGGTGCCGGCCAACGACGGCCCCAACACCCTGCACGGCGGGCCCGTGGGCTTCTCCGACCGGGTGTGGACCGCCACCGACGTGGGCGACGGCGAGGTGGCCGCCCTGCGGCTGCACCTGGTCAGCGCGGACGGCGACCAGGGCTTCCCCGGCACCCTGACCGCGACGGTCACCTACACCCTGGACCCCGCAGCGCGGCTGACCGTGCACTACGAGGCGACGACCGACGCCCCGACCGTCGTCAACCTCACGCAGCACACCTACTGGAACCTCGCCGGCGAGGGCGCCGGCGACGTCTACGACCACCTGCTGCAGCTCGACGCCGGTCGCTTCACCCCGGTCGACCGCACGCAGATCCCGACCGGCGAGCTCGCCCCGGTGGAGGGCACGCCGTTCGACTTCCGGGAGCCCACTCCGATCGGCGCGCGCATCCGCGAGGCCGACGAGCAGCTGCTCCGCGGGCAGGGCTACGACCACAACTGGGTGCTCGACCGCGAGGACGACGGCGCGCTCCGGCGCGCGGCCGTGCTGCACGACCCGCGCAGCGGCCGGACGCTGACCGTGCGGACGACCGAGCCGGGCATCCAGTTCTACTCGGGCAACCTCCTCGACGGCACGCTCGTGGGCACCGGCGGCGGGGTCTACCGCCAGGGCGACGGCGTGGCCCTGGAGACCCAGCACTTCCCCGACTCGCCCAACCGGCCGGACTTCCCCTCGACGGAGCTCCGCCCGGGCGAGGTGTACGTCAGCACGACGGAGTTCGACCTGGGCACCTGAGCCCCCGCTCCGCCGAGATGTCGTGACGGGCCCGTGACCGCTGGTGATGACCGGCCGGGAGCGGCCGACAGGCCCGGCGCCGGCTCGCGGGGACGCGCGGGCACGCCGACCTACGGTTCTGCCGCGGGCCCGGACGCGGGCCCGCGGCACGGCGAGCGGGAGGCGGGAGCGCAGATGACCCAGGCGGTGCGGGGACCGGAGGGGTTCCGCGGCGGCATCGACGTCCGGGTGAGCCTGCGCGCGGACGCCGGGTCGGGGGAGAACGCCTTCGACGGCGCCTGGTTCCCGCGCAGCCGCGACCTCGCCGTCGAGGTGCCCGAGCTGGTGGCGGCCCTCGACCGGCGCGGCGTCCGCGTCGAGCGGTTCACCCACGCGCTCGAGCCGTGGCTGCCCGCGCCGCGCAAGCTCGTGGTTGACGGCCGCATCGTGCGCACCGGCGGCTTCCGCAGCATGGACCCGGGCGTGGTGTGCCTGAGCTGGGCCGGCGGCAACCGGGTCGCCGACCTGCTGGTGGTCCCTCCGGAGACCGACGTCATCACCGGCGTGCGCGCGCTGCGGCTGTGCACCCGCCGCGGGCTGCCCCGCTCCCCGCAGATGGTGCTGGCCGCCGCCCGGTCCCAGCCCCTGCCGCAGGTCCCCGGCCTGCCCGCCATCCGCGCGGTCTAGTATCTTCCGCCGTCCGCGAACCGGGTGGACGGCGGGCGGCGGGTGCACTGGGCTGCGGGCATGCGACTCCTGGTCCTCGGCGGCACCGCCTTCCTCGGCCGGCACGTGACGACGGCGGCGCTCGGCCGCGGTCACGAGGTGGCCACCTTCACCCGCGGCGTCACCGGCCGGCCCCCGGAGGGGGTCCGCGCGCTGCACGGCGACCGGGACGACCCCGCCGCCCTGCCGCGGGCGCTGGGCGACTGGGCGCCGAAGCTCGTGGTCGACACGTCCTGCCAGACCCGCGCGGCGGCGGAGAACGCGGCGGCCGGGCTGCGCGACGCCGGCGTCCGCGGCTACGCCTTCGTCAGCAGCCTCAACGCCTACGCGACCTGGCCGCCGGGTCCCGTCCCCGACGAGCGGGACCCGACCTGGGACGGTGACGAGGACGAGTACGGCCCGGTCAAGGCGCACGCCGAGCGCGTCCTGGGCGCGGCGTTCCCGGGCCGGTTCCTGACCGCGCGGGCGGGGCTCATCGTCGGCCCCGACGACAACGTGCGCCGGCTGCCGTGGTGGCTCGAGCGCATCGCCCGCGGCGGCCGGGTCGTCGTCCCCGACGCGCTGGACCAGCCGATCGCGCTGGTCGACGTCCGTGACCTGGCCGGCTGGCTGGTGGAGATGGCCGAGCGCGGCACCGACGGTCCGGTCAACGCCACCGGGCCGGCCGGGATGACCACCCTCGGGGACCTGCTGCGGACCTGCCGGGAGGTCACCGGCAGCGACGCGGAGCTGGTGCCGGTGCCCGAGGAGGAGCTGCTCGCCGCGGGCGTCGAGCCGTGGCTGCACCTGCCGCTGTGGCTGCCCCGGGAGACGGCGACGACGGCGTGGGACGTCGGCACCGCCCGCGCCCGCGAGCTCGGCCTGCCCTCCCGGCCGCTGCGCGAGACGGTCACCGACACCTGGGCCTGGCTGCGGGGCGACCCCATCCGGCTGCCCCCGCCGCACGGCCTGCCCGAGCCGGGCCTGCCCGCGGACCTCGAGGCGGCGCTGCTGTCCGCGCGATGATCAGGGTCCCTGATCGTGCGGCGTCCTCCCTCACGGTGGGACGTGAGGGAGGACGCCCGATGATCAGGTCACCTGATCCCAGCGGCAGCCGGGCTCAGTCGCGGGGGTCGGCCGGCCGGCCCGCCCGGAGGCTGCGCTCCAGGTCGGCGACGTCGGCCGCGTCGGGGGCGTGCAGGTGCCGGTCCTCCTCGGCCAGGCGCGCGGCCTCGGCGGCCAGGGCGTCGGCGGACTCCTGCGCCCGGTCCTTGCGGTACTGGCGGTAGGAGTGGACGACCGCGGCGGCCCAGATCGCATAGATCACCGCGTAGACCGCGTAGCGGACCGGGTCGGACGCGTCGATCCAGTCGCTGCGCAGCAGCGTCCGGGTGTTGGTCAGCACGATGATGCCGCCGACCAGCGAGCCGAGGAGCCGCGGCGGCACGTGCCGGACCAGCCATGCGGCGATCGGCGCGGCGACCAGGCCGCCGGCCAGCAGACCCAGTGCCCACAGCCAGTTGACGCCCTGGGAGCCCAGGGCGAGCAGGAAGCCCAGGCTGGCCGCCAGCGCGACGAGGAACTCCGAGGTGTCGATCGAGCCGATGACCTTGCGCGGCTCCAGGCGCCCGCTGGCCAGCAGTGCCGGGGTACCGACCGGGCCCCAGCCGCCGCCACCGGTGGCGTCGACGAAGCCGGCGACGAGGCCCAGCGGGCCGAGGAAGCGCTTGCGCACCGGCTTGCCGAGGTTGCGCCGGTCGATGCCGCGGAGGGTGAACCGGACCAGCAGGTAGACGCCCAGGGACAGCAGGATGAGCGACATCACCGGGGCGGCGACCTCGGTGGAGAGGTTCGACAGCACGGTGGCGCCGGCGAAGGCGCCGACCGCACCGGGGATGCCGACCTTCGCGACGACCTTCCAGTCGACGTTGCCGAACCGCCAGTGCGCGGCGCCGGACATCAGGGTCGTGCCGATCTCGGCGAAGTGGACGGTCGCCGACGCGGCGGCGGGGTTGGTGCCGAAGGCCAGCAGCAGGGTCGTCGAGGTGACGCCGTAGGCCATGCCGAGGCTGCCGTCGACGAGCTGGGCGCCGAGGCCGGCGAGGGCGAGCAGGATCAGGGTCTTCACGGGGGCTGACTCCAGGAGGAGGTGCGCCGGACGCGCGGCAGCACAGGACGCGGCGCAGCACGGCGGCGGGGCGAACGGAGGAGGCGCCGGGGACGGCGCGGGGGGTCAGCGGCCCGGACAGGCGGCGGTGCAGATGCGCAGCAGGTCGACGTGGATGCGTCCCACGAGGAGCACCACGGTCGCCGCCATGGGGCGTATGTCTACCAGATCGATGGGGATAGGCCGAATGCGGGGCGGAGTGGCCTGGTCACGCGCGCGCCCGTCCCCGGGCGGGGGTCAGCGACGCGCCGCGTCGGACTCCGCCGGCGCGGACCCGTCGAGCGCCTCGACCAGGTCGGCCCGCGCCCGGGCGACCCGGGACCGGATCGTGCCGACCGGGCAGCCGGCCACCTCGGCGGCGTCGGCGTAGGAGAGCCCGAGCAGCTGGGTGAGCGCGAAGGCCTCCCGGCGGTCGGGGTCGAGCCGGCCCAGCAGGTCGGTGACCGCGGCGCCCTCGCCCACGCGGTCGGCGGCGTCGGCGGGGGAGAGGGCCTCGAGGTCGGCGTCGTCGCGCACCAGGGTCAGCCGCCGGCGGCGGCGGGAGCGGACGGCGTCGGCGCAGACCCGCCGGGCGATCGACAGCAGCCAGGTGCGCAGCGAGGACCGGCCCTCGAAGCGGTGCAGCCCGGCGAAGGCCCGGGCGTAGGTCTCCTGCGTGAGGTCGTCGGCGGAGTCGCGGTCACCGAGGGCCGCGCACAGCCGCCACACGTCGGACTGGGTGGCGCGGACCAGGGTCGCGGCGGCGAGGGGGTCGCCGTCCGCCGCGGCCGCGGCGACCCGCTCCAGCTCGTCCACGTCGTTCCTCCCGTTGGAATCCCGTCGAGCCGGGAACCGGACGGGCCCTCCGCGACGACTACCTCTCCATGCAGTGTGCACCGTTCCGCGAGGCGGTCTCGGCGCGGCTCGACGGCGAGCCGCTCGGCATGCCCGCCGCCGACCTCGACCGCCACCTGGCCGGATGCCCCGGCTGCGCCGGCTGGGCCGACGCCGCGGGCGCGGTCACCCGGCGGGCGCGGCTGGCCGCGGCGCCCGACGTGCCCGATCTCACGGCGGCCGTGCTCGGTGCGCTGCCGCGGGAGCTGCCCGGCGCCGCGGCCGCCGCCCGCTCCCGGCTGGTGCAGTCGGCGCTGCGACTGGCGCTGCTGGCGGTGGGCGTCGCGCAGGCGGGTCTCGCCTGGCCGGCGCTGACCGGCGGTCGCGCCGCGATGAGCGCGCCGGTGCACGTCGCGCACGAGACCGGCGCCTGGAACCTCGCCGTCGCCGCGGCCTTCCTCGCCGTCGCCGCCGCGCCGCGGCTGGCCGCCGGGGCGCTGCCCTTCCTGGGCACCTTCGGCGTGCTCCTGGCGGCGGTCACCGTGCGTGACCTGCGGGCCGGGCACGTGCACGCCGACCGGGCCGCCGCCCACCTGCTGCTGCTCGCCGGCGTCGTGCTCGTCACCGTCGTCGCATGGCGCCGGCGCGCCCGGCGCGCCGCCACCGTCGTCGCCCGGGAGCGGGTGACCGCGTGAGCGCCCGCACCGCAGTGCCGGCGCGCCCGGTCCTGCTGCTGCTCGTCCTGCTGGCCGGCTGGCTGGGGCTCGGGGTGGCCACCGCCGGGCCGGCGGCCGCGCACGCCGAGCTGGTGTCCACCGACCCGGGGGAGGGCGCCCGCCTCGACGAGGTCCCCGGCGAGGTGACGCTGCGCTTCAGCGAGGGGGTGTCGCTGGGCGCCGGCTACGCCCGGGTGCTCGGCGAGGGCGGCGAGCGGGTCGACACCGGTGCGGCGTCGGTCGACGGCGACACCGTCACCGTCCCGCTGCGCGACGACCTGCCCGAGGCCAGCTACGTCGTCACCTACCGGATCGTCTCGGCCGACTCCCACCCGATCAGCGGGGCCTACGCCTTCGTCGTCGGCGACGGCGAGCTCGCCGACGCCGGCACGGTGGCCGAGCGCGCCGACGTCGACCCGGTCGTGGCCGCCGCGCTGCCCGCCTCCCGCGCGATCGGCTTCGCCGGGCTGGCCGTGGGCCTCGGCGTCCCCGCCTTCCTCGTGCTGTGCTGGCCCGCGGGCTGGGCGTCGCGCACCATGCGCCGGCTGACCACCGCCGGGCTGGGCACCGTGGCCGGGGCCGCGGTGCTCACCTTCCTGCTGCAGGGCCCCTACGCGGCCGGCACCGGTCCCGGCTCGCTGTTCGACCCGGCCCTGCTGGGGACCACGGGCGGATCGTCCTTCGGGCTGACCGTCCTCGGCCGGGCGGCTCTCGCGCTGCTGCTCGCCGCGCTGCTGGTGCCGCTGTGGCGCCGGGCGGGCGCGCCGACGGTGCAGGAGACGGCCGGGCTGGCCGTCGTCGCGGGCGGTGTCGTCCTCACCACCGCGGCGGTCGGTCACCCGGTCGCCGGGCCCCTGCCGGTGTTCGCCACGGCGGTCACCGCCGTGCACGTCGCGGCGATGGCGGTGTGGCTGGGCGGGCTGGCCGCCCTGCTGGTCGGTCTGGCCCGGCCGGGCGCCGAGGCGGGCGAGCTGGCCGGCGCCCTGCCGCGCTGGTCGCGGGTCGTGTCGGCCTCGGTGGTCGCGCTCGTGGTCTCCGGCGTCGTCCAGTCGGTGCGCGAGGTCGGCTCGCCGGCCGCCCTGGTGTCGACCACCTACGGCTGGGTGTTGCTGGGCAAGCTCGCGCTGGTGCTGCTGCTCCTCGCCGCCGCCGGAGTGTCGCGCGTGTGGGTGCAGCAGCACCTCGGGGTCAGCCGCCGGCGGCCGGGCCCGCGCGGGCGCGTCCCGGCCCGCGCCCTCGCCGCGACCGGTGGCCGGGCCCCCGACGGCGCCGAGGACACCGACGAGCCCACCGTCGCCGCGGCCCGGGCCCGCGCGGCCGAGCAGGCCCGCGGCGCCGTGGAGGACGTCGGCCCGCTGCGCCGCTCGGTGCTGGTCGAGGCCGCCGTCGCCGCCGCGGTACTGGTCCTGTCGGCGGTGCTGGTCGGCACCCCGCCGGCCCGCGCCGCGGTCGCCCAGCCGGTCGACGTCACCGTGCCGCTGGAGTCGGCGGCGGGGGAGTCCGGCAGCGTCCAGCTCTCGGTCGACCCGGCCCGCCCGGGCGCCAACACCCTGCACGTCTACCTCTTCGACGACGCCGGGCAGCTCGACCAGCCCGCCGACCTGCGGGTCACGCTGACCGAGCCGGAACAGCAGATCGGCCCGCTCGACGTCGACCTCGAGCCGGCCGGCCCCGGCCACTGGGTGGCCGACGGCATGTCGATCCCCGGCGCCGGCACCTGGACCGTGGCCGTCAGCGTCCGGCTCGACGAGTTCACCGCCGCCACCGCCAGCACCACCTTCCCGGTGCGCTGACCCGCTCCCCGCGGGCCGACAGTGAGGAGAACCGTGTCCCCGACCCCCCTGCGATCGCCGGCCCGTGCCGTCGTCGTCCTGACCGCCCTGCTCGCCGCCCTGGTCGCGTCCGTCGTGGTCGCCACCGGCGCGTCGGCGCACGTGACGGTCTCCTCGGACGACGCCGCCGCCGGCGGCTACGGGAAGCTGACCTTCCGGGTCCCGAACGAGAGCGACACCGCGAGCACCGTGGCGCTGCGCATCTCGATCCCGGAGGAGCAGGCGATGGCCTCGCTGCGGGTGCAGCCGCTCCCGGGTTGGACGGTCACCACGACGTCGTCGCAGCTCGCCGAGCCGGTGGAGGTCCACGGCCAGCCGATCAGCGACTACGTGTCGGTCGTCGAGTTCCGGGCCGACCCCGGCGGCGGCATCGCCCCCGGGGAGTTCCAGGAGTTCGCCCTGTCCGGCGGGCCGTTCCCCGACGCCGCGACGCTGTCGTTCCCGGCCGTGCAGACCTACAGCGACGGCACCGAGTCGGCGTGGATCGAGCCGACCGTCGACGGGCAGGAGCCGGAGTACCCGGCGCCGGTGCTCACGCTGGCCGGTGACACCGCCGCCGCCGCCGCCGGCGCCACGACGTCGGCGGAGGAGCACGCGCACGACGGCGAGGTCAGCAACCAGCCGGCCGGCCTGGCCCTGTTCCTCGCCATCCTCGCCCTGGCCGTCGGGGTCGCGGGCGTCGTCCTCGGCTACCGCGCAGGTCGACGTACCGTGTCGTCGTGACCGCTCCCGTCCGCGGCCGGACCGCCGCGCTGCTGCTCGCCGCCGCCCTGGGCCTGACCGCCTGCGGCTCCGACGACGGGGAGCAGGCGGCGGCCGCGGAGGGGCACGACCACTCGGACGGGCCGGCGGCCACGCTCGAGGGGCCCGGCGACGAGTACGCCGGCATCGACCTGCGCGATCCCTTCCAGCGGCCGTCGTTCACCCTCACCGACAGCAGCGGCGCGGAGTACGACTTCGCCCAGGCGACGGCGGGCAGGCCGACGCTGCTGTTCTTCGGCTACACCACCTGCCCCGACATCTGCCCGACGACGATGGCCGACGTCGCCCTCGCGCTGCGCGACGTCGACCCGGCGCTGGCCGGGGAGGTGCAGGTGGTCTTCGTCACCACCGACCCCGCCGCCGACACCCCGCAGGTCCTCGGCGAGTACCTCGACCGGTTCGACGCCGACCTGCCTACGCAGTTCGTCGGGCTGACCGGCGCGCAGGAGGTCATCGACCAGGCGCAGCTGTCGGCCGGCGTGCCGCTGGCCGAGGACCAGGGCCGGCTGCACAGCTCGCTGCTGCTGCTCTACGGCGCCGACGACCAGGCGCACGTGGCCTTCGACGCCGGCAACACCGCCCGCGACATCGCCGGCGACCTCGAGAAGGTCACCGGGGCGTGAGGGCCGCCCGCCCCCGGCGGGCGGCCGCTCGGCTGCTCGTCGTCGTCCTCGGCGTGCTCGCCGCACTCGCCCTCGCCGGCCCGGCGGCCGCGCACGTCGGCGGGGAGGCGGCCGGCAGCGACTTCGACGGCCGGGTGACCGCCGTGGAGCCGGCCGTGCCCGGGGTGTCGGTGCGGGTGCTGGACTTCGGCGACGCCCTCGAGCTGGTCAACACCACCGCCGCCGTTGTGACGGTGCCGGGCTACTCCGACGAGCCCTACCTGCGGATCGGTCCCGACGGCGTCTGGCGCAACGCGCACAGCCCGGCCACCTACATCAACCTGGACCGCTTCGGCCGGGTGACCCTGCCCGCCGACGCCGACCCGCAGGCCGAGCCCGAGTGGGTGCAGGTGTCCACCGAGCCGCAGTACACCTGGCACGACCACCGCACGCACTGGATGAGCGAGGAGCAGCTCCCGCCCGCCGTCGCGGCCGACCCGGCGCACGCGCACACCGTCTTCGACTGGACGGTGCCGATGCGGCACGGCGACACCGCGGTGACCGTGCGCGGCGAGCTCACCTGGGAGCCGCCGCCCTCGCCCCTGCTGGTCTGGTCGCTGTACGCCGGGCTGTTCGCCGCCGTCGCCGCGGCCGGGCTGGTGGGACGGACGCCGGGACCGCTGGGCTGGGCGCTGGCCGCCGGTGCCGCCGCGGCGCTGTGGCACGCCGCGGCCACGCCGGAGCCGGCGGTGACGGTCTCCTCGCACGCCGCGGCCGTGGTCTCGGCGCTGCTGCCGGCGGTCACCGCGGCGCTGGTCGCGGCGTTCGGCGTGCTCTCCGCCCGCCGCGGCCGGGGCGTGATGGCGGGCCTGTGCGCGCTGGTCCTCGGCTGGCTGCTGCTGGTGCAGGGCCTGCCCGACGTCGACGTGCTGTGGAGCGCGAACGTGGCCGGCGCCGGTCCCGCGGTCCTCGCGCGGGCCGCCGTCGCCGTCCTGGTGGCCGGGGGAGCGGGGCTGGTCGTCGCCGGGCTGGGCGCCGTCCGGCGCTTCCGCGACCCGGAGCCCGCCCGCCCCGCGCCGGAGCCCCAGCCGGCCGGCTGAACGAAGGATCCCTGGGAGAGGGCCTACACGGTGCCGTCGGGCACCGGGTGCAGGTGGCTGCGGGCGGCGAGCATCGCGTTCGCCCGGTCGAGGTCGGCCTCGAAGTCCACCTCGACGGCGGTCCAGCGCGAGATGTCCAGCGGCCGGAACCGCAGGCCGGCCTCGGCGACGGCGGTCTCCATGCCCCGCTCGAAGTAGTCCTGGTCGCCGCAGGCCTCCAGGTGCTCGACCAGGACGGCCTTGTCCGCCGCGGAGACGTGGTTGATGCCCACGGCCTCGCCCAGACCGCCCTGCACCGTCTTCGACAGCCCGTCGATCCAGCCCTCGGCGTCGAGGGTGTACTTGACCTCCTCGTCGCCCACCACCGAGGTGTCGACGCACACGAAGCTCTGGTCGGCCTCCAGCGCCGGCACCACCGCCTCGATGACCGCGGCGTCGAAGACGACGTCGCCGTTGAGCCACAGCACCCCGCCGGGACCGGTCGCCCGCAGCCCGCGCAGCAGGCTCTTGCTGGTGTTGGTGCGGGCATAGTCCGGGTTGTAGGCGAAGCGCAGGTCGGGCACGGCCTGCATGACCCGCTCGCACTGGAAGCCGACGACGGCGGTCACGTCGACGGCCGGGCCGAGCACCTGCCCGAGGGTGTCGAGCTGGCGCTGCAGGATGCTGCGCCCGTCGTGCAGCGGCGTCAGCGGCTTGGGCAGAGGGCGACCCAGGCGGGTCCCCATCCCGGCGGCCAGGACGACGACCTGGACGGGGCGGGGAGCGGGCCGGAGCGCCGGGCGCGCGGCGCGCGTGGTGAAGTCGCGTGCCGGAGTGGTCTGCGTGAGGTCAGCGGTGCGCACTGTCGTCCCCTCCTCGGGTCGTGGGTGCCGCGCCGGCGGAGGTGCCGCCGGACGGGAAGAACAGGTCGAGGACGCGCTCGGTGGCGTGTCCGTCCTCGAGGGAGGTGTAGGTCTCCCGGAACGACCGGTACCGGTCGGCGTGCGCCGCGGCGACGGCGTCGAGGTCGGCGATCGCCTCGACGAGCTCGGCACTGCTCGACAGCAGCGGCCCGGGCGCGATCTCCTCCAGGTCGACGTAGAAGCCGCGCAGCCGGTCGCGGTATTCCGCCAGGTCGTAGGGGAAGAGCAGGACCGGCCGGCCGGTGATCGCGAAGTCGAACATCGTCGACGAGTAGTCGGTGACCAGCACGTCGGCCGCCAGGTACAGGTCGCGGATGTCGGGGTAGGACGAGACGTCGCGCACCGGCAGTCCCTCGATGGCCTCGAGGCGGCTGGAGACCATGTTGTGCAGCCGCAGCAGGAGCACGTGGTCCTCGCCCAGCCGCTTCGTGAAGTCCCCGAGGTCGACGGGGAAGTCGAAGTCGCGCTCGCCCTTCCCCTCGAACACCAGGTCGTCGCGCCAGGTCGGGGTGTAGAGGACGACCCGGGTGTCGGCTCCGATGCCGAGTGCGGCCCGCACCGCCGCCCGCACCTCGTCGCGCCGCGGGCTGGAGAGCAGGTCGTTGCGCGGGTAGCCGGTCTCGTGGACCGGCCCGCGGAAGCCGAACGCCTGGCGGAAGCGGGCCGTGCTGTACGCGTTGGGCGAGAGCATCGCGTCCCAGCGGGCGATGTCGTGCTCGAGGTAGGCCAGCCGGCCCTCCGGCGCCCAGAACACGTCGTTGTGGATCCGCTTGAGCGGGGTGCCGTGCCAGGTCTGCAGGTAGAAGGCGTCCGGCCGCTTCTCCCAGTCCAGTGGCACGTGGTCGTTGGAGACGACGACGTCGGCGGCCTCGAGCGCGGCGATGCTCTCCGGGCTGCCGAACGGGACGGTCCCGACGCCGGCGGGGAACGCGCCCTCGGCGACGGGCGCGGTCAGCCAGGTGTGCGTGACGTCGTCGCCGCGTGCCGCCAGGGCCTCGTAGATCGCGCGCGGGCTGTCGGAGAACAGGCCGCGGAAGCTGGTGTAGACGATCCTCATCGACCACCTCCGGTCAGGACGGGCAGCAGCGTGTCGGCGAGCTCCTGCCAGGACGAGACGACGGCCAGCACCCCGGCCTCGCGCAGCGCGGCCTCGCGGTCGGCGCGCTCGGCGGGCTGGACGAACAGCAGGTTGCCGACGGTCGGGCAGCCGGCGCGCACCGCCGACAGGGCGCCCGGGACGGAGTCCTCGACGGCGAGACCCTGCACCGGCGCGATGCCCAGCTGCGCGCAGGCGTGCAGGTAGACGGCCGGGTCGGGCTTGCTGGTCGGCGTCGGCAGCGAGTCCTCGGCGCTGAACCGCACCGCCGGCGGGATCAGCTCGTCGAGGGCGGTGGCGGTGAAGCAGGCGGCCAGCCGGGCCAGGGCGCTCGAGCTCACCGCGGCGAGCCGCAGGTGCGGGGCGAGTGCGGTGAGGGCGGCGGTGGTCGGCTCGTGCGGGCGCAGGTGCTCGCCGAGGTACGCGGTGACCGCGCGCTTCTCCTCGGTCACCCACGGCTCGACGTCGACCTCGGGCCGGCCGGCCTCGGCGGCCAGCCGCCGGGACGTCGTCCGGAAGTTCATGCCGGTGGTGGCCAGCCGCAGCTCCTCCGGGGTGAACCGGCGCGCGTCACCGAGGTCGGCGAGGAAGCGGTTGGTCACCTCGGCCGAGGCCACGAAGGCCGGCTCCTCGGAGGGGAAGAGGTTGCCGTCGGCGTCGCAGAGCAGGGCGGTGAGGCCGGCCACGACGTCCTGGGGGAGGACTGCCGTGGCCGCCCCGCCCGCGCGGGGCGGGGTCACCGATCGCTCGCGGCGGTGCGGGCGGAGGCGGCCGTGGCGGCGGCGACGGTGGCGCGGGCGCCGTCGTGCGCGAGCCGCCGCAGGACGGCCGAGAGCTCCTCGGGGAACCCGGGGACCGACCCCAGGTCGCCGAGGACGGACCGCTCGGCCAGCAGCGGGCCCGGGTCGGTGCCGCCGGCGAGCGCGAGGGCCTGCAGGCGCGGACCGTGGTCGTCCTCGACCGGCAGCGGCCTCCCGGCGGCGTCGGTCCGCTGCAGGTAGCCGATCCAGCCGGCCAGCGCGAGGGTCAGCAGGCCGTGCGGGCGCCCCTCGGCCAGGGCCTGGCGCAGCGAGGGCAGCAGGTGCTGCGGCAGCTTGGTCGAGCCCCGGCGGCACAGCCGGGACAGCCGGTCGGCGATGGCGGGGTTGGCGAAGCGCTGCCGCAGCGTGGCCTTGTACTCGTCGAGGTCGATCCCCTCGGGGCAGGGGATGAGCGGCGTGACCTCGTCGTCCATGAGGTGGCGGGCGTAGGCGGCGAAGACGGGGTCGCCCATGAGGACGTCGATCCGGTCGTGGCCGGCCAGCGTGCCGAGGTAGCCCAGCGCCGAGTGGGTGGCGTTGAGCAGCCGGGTCTTCATGAGCTCGTGGTCGGTGACGTCGCGGACGAAACGCACGCCCACCTGGTCCAGCGGCGGGCGGCCGTTGCAGAAGGCGTCCTCGACGACCCACTGCGAGAACGGCTCGGTGACGACCGGCCAGCGGTCGTCGACGCCGTACCGGCGGGCCACCGCCGCGCGCTCCTCGGGGGCGGTCTGTGGGGTGATGCGGTCGACCATGCTGCTGGGGAAGGCGACGCGGTCGGTGATCCAGCGGGCGAGCACCTCGTCGCGACGCGCGGCGAAGCCGACCACCGCGGTGCGCGTCGCGTCGCCGTTGCGGTGCAGGTTGTCGCAGGAGAGGACGGTGAACGGCGCGGTGCCGGCGCGCCGGCGGCGGTCGAGCGCCTCGACGAGGAAGCCGAAGACCGTCCGCGGTGTGCCCGGGGAGGCGAGGTCGTGCCGGACGTCGTCGTCGGGGGTGAAGGCCCCGGTGCACGGGTCGAGCAGGTAGCCGGCGTCGGTGATGGTCATGGTGACCACCCGGGTGCGCGGGTCGGCCAGCCGGTCGAGCACGGCGGCCGGTGCGTCCGGGGCGAACAGGTAGTCGGTGAGGACGCCGACGACCCGGGCCCGCTCGCCGTCGGGGCTGCGCTCCACGACGGTGTAGAGGTTGTCCTGCGGGGCCAGCGCCTCCTGCATGAGCCGGTGCCGCAGTCCGACCCCGACGACGCCCCAGCCGCTGGAGATGCGGCGCTCGGCGACCTCGTCGAAGTAGGTGAGCTGGTGGGCGCGCGAGAAGCCGCCGACGCTCAGGTGCACGACGGCGGGGACGAGCGCCGCGCGGTCGTAGGTGGGGACGGTGAGCCGGGACCCGTGCTGCTCGAGCGTGGCGGCGGTCAGCGGCCGGATGCGGACGACGGGTGCCACCGCCGGCTCCGCGGGTGCCGCCGGGCTCCGCGGGGATCCCCACGGAGGACGCTCGGGCTGCGCCATCGAGGCATCGGTCCTTCCTGTCGGTGGTCGTGCCGGGGCGCGACCGGTCGCACCGCCGTCAGGGGTGCCTGCGGACCGCGCCGGGGAACGGAACATGGGATCACGCCGCCCGGTACGACCACCGCCCTGGGGGGCGGCGGCCGTCGGCTGCGGCGACGTCCATCGGCGTGTCACTCCGGGCACCGGCGTGGCGGGCACGCAGGCGTCGGCGGAGGCGTCGGCCCGGCGGTGGCCGTCGGACCGGCGCGAGCTTCTCCACGCCGGAGGCAGGAACTTCCCTCTGCAGTGGGCCACCAAACGCCCGAGCGGGTCGTGACTCAGCGCACACGGCGCGTCATCCGGCGACACGCCGGGCGGAGGGTCACGAAGCAGTCACGGTGTGTTTGGATCGTCACAACCTGATCGGGCCCACGGGGGCCGCTTCCCACGAGCGGGGTAGGTACTTGGCCAGTCACCGGAGTGACGCGGGTCTGCTGACCCGCCCCGCCAGCGACTCCCGCCCGGATCTCCCCGGCCCCCGCACCGGTGCCCACCGGCCCGCCGCGGGCGGTCCCGTGTCCCCGCTGCGCGGCTTCCCCCCGGTCCGCCCCGCCAGCGACTCCCGCCCGGATCTCCCCGGCCCCCGCACCGGTGCCCACCGGCCCGCCGCGGGCGGTCCCGTGTCCCCGCTGCGCGGCTTCCCCCCGGTCTGCCCCGCCGACCGGACGTCCGCACCGGGAGCGGCCGTCCTGCCCGCGCCGCGCACGGCGGGCCACGACGTCGTCGTCCGCCCCGGCCCGGCTGCGCTCGTGACCACGGTGCTTCCGGCGGGATCGGGAGAGCCCGCCGAGCCGGCAACGGACGCCGTCGCCGAGCCAGACCCCGACGCCGTCCCGCCCGCCCCCGCACGCCGGCGCTCCGGTCTGCGCGACCGCCGTCCGTACCTGCTCGTCGCGGCACTGGTGGCGGGCGCCGTCGGCGCCGCGGTCGTGGGGGTGCCCGGCTCGCCGGAGGCGGCCGCCGGGCAGACCTCCGTGCTCGGCGCCCAGATGGAGCTGGCCACCGGTGACGAGGCGGTCGAGGTCATGCCGATGGCCTCCATCACCGAGGCCGAGGCGCAGCTGCGGCTGCAGGAGGTGGCCGCCTCGCGCGCCGAGCGCGCTGCCGCGGAGGCCGCGGCCGCGGAGGCCGCCGCCGAGGCGGCCCGGCCCAAGACGGTGCTGCCGGTCGAGGGCGCCCGCTTCACCAGCGGCTTCGGCTCGCGCTGGGGCACCTTCCACTACGGCATCGACCTGGCCGCCCCCATCGGGACGCCGGAGTACGCGGCGGCCGACGGCGTCGTCGTGCGGGCCGGCGCGGCCAGCGGGTTCGGTCTGGCCGTCTACGTCCTCCACGAGAACGGCGACGTCACCGTGTACGGCCACATGGAGGAGATCCTCGTCGAGCCGGGGCAGTACGTGGAGGCCGGCGAGACGATCGCGCTGCTGGGCAACCGCGGGCAGTCGACCGGACCGCACCTGCACTTCGAGGTGCACGAGGGCGGCATGGACGGCCGCCGGGTCGATCCCGTCGACTGGCTGGCCGAGCGCGGCGTCGAGATCTGAGCCCCCCGCGGGCGCGACGCGCGGCCACCCCCGTCGCAGCCGGGTCCGGGCGGCGATGTACAGTTCTCCTCGGTCCGGACGACACCGGCCGGGGCCGCGAGCGGGGCTGTGGCGCAGCTGGTAGCGCACCACACTGGCAGTGTGGGGGTCAGGGGTTCGAGTCCCCTCAGCTCCACCCCGACGACCAGGCCGTCCTCCCCCGGGAGGGCGGCCTGAGTCGTCCCTGGTCGCAGTTTGACGCCGGCGTCACGAGCAGCACGGCGCCCATGCGGTCGGCCGCCTCGCGGGGCCGGCCACGATGGCGGCTCCCGCTGCTCTCGCGGGCCGACCTGGACAGCACCGCGTCGAAGCGGAGGTCCGGCTCCTGACCGCGACGATGGTCGGGTCGGCACGTGGCCGGCTCAGTACGGTGCGCGAGCCGACCGGGATCGTGGCGCGGCGGTGACGTCGGCCCCCGACCCGATGCCCTCGGTGTCCGGGGTGAGCGCTGCGACGACGTCCTCCTCGTCCTCGTGGGCGCGCCGGACGGCGGCGTGCAGGAGCCGGAACTGGCGGTCCAGCGGTTCCTGCCGGTCGGGCGGTGCCACGCTCTTGAGGTCGGCCAGCGCCGCGCACATCTTGCGGGTCACCTGCGGCTCCGACGCCCCGGCCAGGCGGATCTCGTCGAAGGCCAGCCGGACGTAGCCGTCCCAGCTGACGGTCCGCTCGAGCAGGCGCACCACGCCGTCCTGGTCGCGGTGTTCACCGCAGGGCAGGGGGCGAGCGGCGATCTGGCGCAGCAGGTCGTGCAGCCGGTGCAGCGCCTGGACCGTCGTCGTGGGGTCGTTGAACGGCTGTGCGATCGACCGCACGGCGATGTCGACGAGCTTGCGGAAGCCGTAGGCGAGGTCCTCGGTGTGCACGCGCTCCGGGCCGAGCAGGACGTGGCGGGTGACGTCGGTGGCGCGGAGCCGACCGGCGGGGCGGCCGTCGGCGCTCGCCGCCGACCGGGTGCCCGGGTGCACCCGGACCAGCGGCGCACCGCCGACGACGAAGTCCCCGACGACGGGGACGAGCTCCAGCACGCAGTCCGCCCGCCGGGCCGCGGCGACCACCGCCGGCCGGTCGACGCGGACCACGTTGCCGGGCTGCGCGGCGACGATCTCGTCCGGGTCGCTCGCGTCGACGGGCGAGTCCCCGTGCTCCCGGACGATGAACTCGCGGCTGCGGTCGCCGACGAGGTCGATGAGCCCGGCGACCCGCAGGCCCTGTCCGGCGTGGTGCACGTAGAGGACGAGCACGACGATGCTGGCGAGCATCAGGAGGTAGCACAGCAGCATCGACAGCCCGGGCACGGTGCCGGTGTCGGAGCCGCGGATCTCGCGGAGGGTCAGGATGGCGACCAGGAAGCTCGCGCCGAACAACCCGATCGCCAGCTGGCTCCACCGGTCGGTGAGCAGCGCCCCCACGATGCGGGGCGAGAACTGGCCCATCGCCAGCTGGACCGCGACCAGGGTGACCGTCAGGACGAGGCTGGTCAGCGACACCATGGCGGTGGCGAAGGAGGACAGGATCGTCTGGGCGTCGGACGGCGTCCCGGTCAGGCTCTGCGGGACGAGCCCATAGCCCGTCGCCCGGTCCACGGCGAGCGTTCCGACGGCGAGGAGGGCGCCCGCGGCCAGGCAGCCGACCGGCAGCAGCCACAGGCTGGTGCGGACGAAGCGCTGGAGCCGCAGCCGACTCATGCGCTGGAGGCCTGCGGGTCGGCGGCCTGGACGCACGACTCGTACGCGGTCATGGTCTCCCTCCGGGTGGACGGATGCGGACGTGCTCGACCCGGCGACCTCGTGGACCGCCAGGTCCTCACATGGAACCGAGGCAGCCGGGGGAGCACCATCGGCAGAACGCCCGATTCAGGTCCGGCAGGGCGACGGGACCAGGGGCACGTAGAGGCCCTCGCGCTCGGCCCGCACCGCGGCGAGCGTCCTCGTGGGCGCATCGAGCTTGACGAGGACGTGCTCGAGGTGGGCAGCGACCGTCCGCGGGGTCACGACCAGCGCGCGGGCGATCTGCTGGTTGGTACACCCGTCGACCAGCAACCCGAGGACCTCGAGCTCGCGCGGCGTCAGCCCCCGCAGGTGGGTCACGGGGGAGAGGACGACCGTTCCGAGCAGGCGTGCCGATGCCTCGCCGGGAGCGGCCAGGACGGTCACGCGGACGTGCCCGTCCGGGGCATGGCGTCCTCCGCGGGGCCACAGGAAGGACGCGAACACCCGGCCGTCGTCGATGCACGAGCGCGCGACGGTGAGGACGGGCGATCCCTGGGCGAGCAGTGCGTCGCCGTCGAGGCCGGGCAGCGGCCGGGTGGCGCCGTCGTGGCACAGCACCGCACCGGCGGCCGCCCCCCGCACCAGCCGCGCCGCCGCGGTCAGCGAGCGCAACGGGTCCGACCCGCGCGCCAGGACGGGCGTCAACTGGTGCAGCCGGCGCCGCAGGGCCAGGGGTGGCGGCTGCGTGCTGCGGAAGAGCAGCGCCAGGTGACCGACGTGGCGCCGACTCCCGTCGAACAGGGCGACGCCCAGGGACTCGTGGAAGCCCGCGGGGAGGAGGCACTCGGCCCAGGTCGGCAGGTCGGCGGCCGGGTAGGGCAGGTCGGACGAGCTCAGCGGCAGGTGCGCGGGGTCGGTGTGGGTCACCTCGATGTCATGCGCCGCAGTGGAACCGCTCAGGTAGCGCAACGTGCTCTCGTCGAGGCCGGTGCTCGCCACGCACGTGTAGCTGCTCATCGGATCGGCAGTGGCCAGCCACGCGGCGTCGAACGGCACGATGCGGCGCAGCTTCTCCAGCATCTCCTGCGTGCGCTCGGAGGGGGGACTGGTCGAGTCGGCGATCTCGGCCAGCTCGAGGCCTGCGGGCTCGGTCATCTGCGCTCCCGGGACCGCAGCCTCGGCAAGGCGCGCTGTCTGTTCAACGGTGCCGACGTCTGTCCCCGGGTGCCCGGTTACCGCGGAGCGGGACCGAGTAGTCCCGTTCACGATGACGAAAGAGCCGCAGTGGTCTGAGGCACCGGCTAACGGAGCCAGCGACGCGGCTGCACTGCGGAGCACCGCCGTGGGTCGTGTGACCGCACCGGCTCAGCCGCTCCCTCAGCCGCTGCGATCGCGGACGTCACCGAGCACGACGTGCCGTGCGGTCCTCCCGGTCTGCGCGGTCGGGCCGGACAGGGCGCGCTGGGCGGCGGCAGCCAGGCCGATGCCCATCACGGCGGCGGCCGACGGTTTCGGCGACCATCGCAGCGCGGCGATGGCCCAGCCGACGGGCGCCTCGCGCTGCCGGTCGGACTCACGACGCCGTGCCGTCGTCGCCGGCTCCGGCGACGTCGTCGCGAAGGCCTCGAGCATCCCGGGGATGAAGGCGGCCATGTCCTGGGGCCCTCTGCTGGTGGTGAGGTTCCCGTCCCGGATGAGTTCCTGATCGAGCCAGGTGGCACCCGCGTTCACCAGGTCGTCGCGGATCCCGGGCCAGGAGGTGAGGGTCCGTCCGTCCACGAGGCCCGCCGAGGCGAGCACCCACGGTCCGTGGCAGAGGGTGGCGATGGGCTTGTCGCTCGCGGCGAGCGCGCGGACGAACTCCCGTGCCGGGGCGGACTGCCGGAGGAGGTCGGGGTTGATGAACCCACCGGGCAACAACAGGCCGTCGTAGTCGCCGGGATCGGCTTCGTCGATCGTCCTGTCCACGCGGACCCGGCTGGCCGGCATGTGCAGGTTCACCCCGCGGATCCGTCCGCGCCGCAGGGACACGACGTGCACCTCGGCGCCGGCCGCCTTCAGGGCCCGCAGCGGAACCACCAGCTCGACCTTCTCGAAGCCGTCGGCCGCCAGGGCAGCGATCGTGCGGCCCTCGAGCCGGCGTCTGGTGGGCATGTCGTCCCCCTGTCGCTCGATGGCGCGGAGATGGCGGAACTCCGCCTGACAGCGGGAGCTCGATGGCGCCACAGGATCGTTCTCACCTGGCCGGCTGCTCGGCGGTGAGCGGGGTACCCGCGCCCGCCAGCCGGACACGTCCCCGGGCGGACTGGCGCGCGATCAGCCCGTCGTCCTGCTCCGGGCGGCCCCGGGCTGGAGCGGCTGCGGGCGGCCGCTCGGGGCCGAAGATGGGCAGTTGTGCCGACGGCGCCCGGGCACCGGCCCGGCCATCCTGGGGAGCGGCTGCCCGACGGGAACGGGCGTTCCCGGAGCACCTCCGCACCTGCAGGCCGTCCCAGGTACGCCGGCGGTCGTGTCCACGCCAAGGAAGGAGATGACCGCGTGCTCCATCTCGCGTCACGGGGCGGCTGCGCCTTCCGCCGGAGTCTCGCGGGCTGTGGCCGGTGACCCCTCCGGACGAGACGGTGCACCTGCGCCCACCTCGCAGTGGACCCGTGACCACGGCCGGCCGGGCACGACCCGTGCCCCCGGACGTCTTCGGGGAGGGGCCTGCCGTCATCGGGCACCGCGGGCTCGGCTGCGGTGTCGTCGACGGGCATCAGCAGAACACCCTCGGCTCCTTCGCCGCCGCCGTGCGCAGCGGGGCGCGATGGGTGGAAGCCGATGTCCGGCGCCTGGCAGACGACGTCCTGGTGGTGGCGCACGACGCCGTGTACCCGGACGGCACCCGGCTCGACGACGTCACAGGGGCGGAGGCCGACCGGCGCGGCACGCTGCGTCTCAGCATCCTGCTGGACGATCTCCCTCGCCAGGTGGGGCTCAACCTGGACCTCAAGTCCTCGATGGACGACTGTCTGCGGTCACCCGGGCACACCAGCGCAGGCATCCTCGCGCCGGTCGTGGCGGCGGAGGCGACGCGGCGGCCGCTCATGGTCTCCTCGTTCGACCCGGCAGCTCTGGGGCTCCTGCGTGCGACGGCGCCGAAGGTGCCCCTCGGACTGCTGACCTGGCACGGGTTCCCCGTGGAGATGGCAGTCGCGGCCTGCGCCCACATGGACGTCGAGGTGCTGGCCCTCCACGTCGGCTCGTTGTGGGATGGGACGGCCGGTGGGCAGATCGACCCGGGGGCCCTGGCGGACCTGCTGTCCCGGCTCCACCGCTGCGGCCGGCAACTCCTCGTGTGGTGCCCGCAGATCGCGTCGGCCCGGTTGCTGGTGTCCGCCGGTACCGACGCCGTGGTCGTGGACGACCTGCCGGAGGCGCTGGTCGCACTGGGTCCCGCCCCGTAGCCGAGGAGTGGAGGAGTACCGGGCACCAGGATCGGTCGTTCTGCCGAGTGTGCCCCGGGTCGCCGAGGGGATCCTGGGAGTACACGCCGTTCCGTAAACCAGACGGGGACGGTCCCAACGAGGCCTGTCACGAGGTCCCCCTCCTCGACGTGGTCACGTCGGACTGAGGCGGTGCGGTAGGGGTCATCGGCCGGCGATCCCCTCCCCGCCGGCAACCGACGGGTTCGGCGACCACGGACCACGACCCCGCCGTCGAACTCTCCGCCCTCGAGCCCCTGTCCTGCAGCGCGACACTCCTCCGAGGACCACCGCAGCCAGTCGGTCCTCACCACCGACTGCGCTCCGGATGCGCGTGCCGCCGTCGGCGTCCCTCCTTCCCGCACTCACCGGCGACACATCGACAGGAGAACCTGGATGGCGACCATCGGACTGCTCGGTTCCTACGGCGGGCTCAACATCGGCGACGAGGCGATCCTGACCTCGATTCTCGCCAGCTTGCGAGAGGCCGCGCCCTTCGCCGAGGTCGTGGTGTTCTCCCGCGACGCGGCGCACACCCGCGACGCACACCTGGCCGATCGGGTGATCGACGGCCGCCAGGGTCGGTGCGACGCCGTGAACGAGGAGATCGCCGGGCTCGACGTCCTCGTCCTCGGTGGCGGTGGGCTGCTGTACGACACGGAGGCCAGGGAGTACCTCCGGCACGTGCGGACGGCCCACCGGAACGGCGTGCCGACGGTCGGGTACGCCCTCGGCGCCGGGCCACTCACGACGGCCGAGGACCGCAGCGCCGTACGCGAGGTGGTCTCGGCGATGACCCGGGTGACCGTGCGCGACGAGGAGAGCAAGCGGGTCCTGGAGGAGGTCGGCATCGAGCGGCCCATCGAGGTGGTGTCCGACCCGGCACTGCTGCTGAGCCCCGCTCCCTTCCCGGCCGACGAACTGGTCCGCGACGGGGTCGACACCTCGGGACGGTTGATCGCCATGTCCGTACGGGAACCAGGGCGAGCGGCACCGGATCTCGCGGTGGACGCCTATCACGCCACCCTGGCCGCGGTCGCCGACTTCGCGGTGCACCGCTACGGCGGCCAGGTGGTGTTCGTCCCCATGGAGCGCGGTGACGTCCGCGAGAGTCACGCCGTGCTGGCCCGCATGACGGCTCCCGACCGCGCGCGGGTCCTCCACGGCACGTACGGGCCCCGCGAGATCCTCGGCCTGATGCAGCACATGGACTTCGCGGTCGGCATGCGGCTGCACTTCCTGGTCTTCGCCGCTCTCTCCGGGGTGCCCTTCCTGCCGCTGCCGTACGCCGGCAAGGTGGCCGACTTCGCGCGGACACTGGGCATCGAGACGCCGGGCAGCCTCGACCGGGATGCCGTGGGTCCGCTGCTGGCGGCCGTCGACCGGCTCTGGGACGAGCGCCAGGCGACCGCCGAGCAGGTGCAGGCCCGGATCGAGAGGCTCAAGCCCCGGTCGGCCGCCCCGCTGCGGCACGTCCTCGACGTCCTGGCGGGGCCGTCGACGCCCGCGATCGCAGGGCGGTCCGTCGAGCAGGAGGGAGTCCAGCGTGCCGCCGTTGACCCGGCCGGTCGCAGGGGAGCGGTTGACGTTGCCCCCGCGCTCAGCGTTGCAGGCGGCTGAGGCCGACGTCCTCGTCGTCGGGGGCGGGCCGGCCGGCATCGGAGCTGCGCTGGCGGCTGCCGACGCCGGCGCCGACGTCGTCCTCGTCGAGCGGTACGGGTTCCTCGGCGGCAACGCGACGGCGGCGCTCGTGATGCCGTGGATGTCCTTCCACACCCGCCGTCCGCAACCTCCGCGGCTGGGTGACGTGAGCCTGTTCCCCACCGACCACGGCGAGGGGGAGCCCGTCGTCGCGGGCAAGCACATCGAGGTCATCGACCGGCTGGTGCAGGCCGACGGCGCGGTGCTGCCGTCGCCGGACACCGGGTACACCGTCCCCTTCGACCCCGAGGTCTTCAAGCAGGTGGCCCTGGACCTGCTCGACGGCGCGGGTGTCCGGTACGTGCTGCACGCGTTCGCCAGCGGGGTCCGGACACCGGGCCGGGCCGGTGAGGTGGTGTTCGAGACCAAGTCCGGGCCGGTCGTCGTGACCGCCCGCGTGACGGTCGACTGCACGGGGGACGGCGACGTCGCCGCGGCCGCGGGAGCGCCGTTCGAGATCGGACGCGAGAGCGACGGGCTGGTGCAGCCGATGACGCTGATGTTCCGTGTCGTGGGCTTCGACCCGGGACCCTTCGAGCGCTACGTCGCCGACCACCCCGACCAGTGGCGCAGCGTCCACGGGCTCTGGGACCTGGTGGAGCAAGCGACCGCTGCGGGCGACCTGGACCTGCCCCGCGAGGACGTCCTCTTCTTCAACTCGGCGCACCCGGGTGAGGTCGCCGTGAACTCGACACGGGTCACGCAGGTCTTCGGCACCGACGTCTTCGACCTCACCCGCGCCGAGGCGGTCAGCCACCGGCAGATGTCCCAGATCGCGGCCTTCCTCCGGGACTACGTGCCCGGCTTCGCCGACTCCTACGTCGCCCAGAGCGGGGTGCAGGTCGGCGTCCGGGAGACGCGGCGGATCCTCGGCGACTACGTGCTCACGGGCGAGGACATCCTGAGCGCACGGAAGTTCGACGACGTGATCGCGCGCGGCACCTACCCGGTCGACATCCACAACCCCAGTGGCCGGGGCACCGTGCTCCGGTCGGTGCCTCCCGGGGACGCGTACGACGTCCCCCTCCGCTGCCTGCTGCCACGGGACGTCGACGACCTCCTGACAGCAGGACGCTGCATCTCCGGCACCCACGAGGCCCACTCCTCCTACCGGGTCACGCCCACAGCCATGGCCACCGGACAGGCCGCCGGGGTCTGCGCGGCGCTCGCGGCGGCCGGGGGCCGGGCACCCCGGGAGGTGGCGATCGCCGCCGTGCAGGCGGAGCTGGTCCGGCAGGGCGCCGACCTGGGGGCCCGCGGGGACGACGGCGGCGTGGCCCTCGAGCGGGGTGCCGTGCGGTGATCCGGCGGGCAACCGCGAGCACCCGGAGGACGCAGCGGGGACGGGGGACGGCGGGCATCGGTAGATCTGCCGATCTTCCGGCGGAGCCCCGCGTGGAGCCCGGGTTGGAGTGGCCCCGGTGGGACGGCCGACGCAGAGTCGGGGGGGCCGGTGAGCAGAGCCGGCCGCTGGGCGCCCCGTGGCGCTCTCCCGAGCCGGGGCCCGCGCCCCAGGAGGGGATCCCATGCGAGCGATGGTGTACCGAGGTCCCTACAAGGTCAGGGCCGAGGAGAAGAAACGGCCGGCGATCGAGCACCCCAACGACGCCATCGTCCGGGTGCAGCTCGCCGCCATCTGCGGCTCGGACCTGCACCTCTACCACGGCATGATGCCGGACACCCGGATCGGTCACACCTTCGGCCACGAGTTCATCGGCGTCGTCGACGAGGTCGGGTCGTCCGTGCAGAACCTCGCCGTCGGCGACCGGGTGATGGTGCCGTTCAACATCTTCTGCGGCACCTGCTGGTACTGCGCCCGCGGTCTGTACTCCAACTGCCACAACGTCAACCCGAACGCCACCGCCGTCGGCGGCATCTACGGCTACTCGCACACCACCGGCGGCTACGACGGCGGCCAGGCCGAGTTCGTCCGCGTGCCGTTCGCCGACGTCGGCCCCTCGAAGATCCCGGACTGGATGGCCGACGAGGACGCGGTCCTGCTCACCGACGCGACGGCGACCGGCTACTTCGGCGCGCAGCTCGGTGACATCGTCGAGGGCGACGTCGTCATCGTCTTCGGCGCCGGACCCGTGGGACTGGTGGCGGCGAAATCAGCCTGGCTGATGGGCGCCGGCCGGGTCATCGTCATCGACCACCTGGACCACCGGCTGGAGAAGGCCCGCACCTTCGCCCATGCCGAGACCTACAACTTCACCGAGTACGGCGACATCGTCCTGGAGATGAAGAAGACGACCGACTGGCTCGGGGCCGACGTCGCCATCGACGCCGTGGGTGCGGAGGCCGACGGCAACGCAATCCAGCACGTCACCTCGTCCAAGCTCAAGCTGCAGGGCGGCTCCCCGGTGGCACTGAACTGGGCGATCGACTCCGTCCGCAAGGGCGGGACGATCTCGGTGATGGGCGCCTACGGCCCGCTGTTCAGCGCCGTCAAGTTCGGCGACGCGATGAACAAGGGGCTGACGATCCACACCAACCAGGCCCCGGTCAAGCGGCAGTGGCCGCGGCTGTTCGAGCACGTGCGCAACGGCTACCTCAAGCCCAGCGAGCTGGTCACCCACCGGATCCCGCTCGAGCACATCGCCGAGGGCTACCACATCTTCTCGGCCAAGCTCGACGGGATCATCAAGCCCCTCGTCGTCCCGACCGCGGCCTGAGCGACAGGAGAACCTCGATGACCTACACACCGCACAAGCCGCCGCTCGCCGAATCGCCCGACGAGCTGCGCAAGCGCATCCCCGGCTGGGGAGTCGACCTCGACCCCAAGGACCGGCCGTCGGTGCCGAAGCTGCAGTTCCAGGAGGACTTCACCGGCGCCCACTGGGAGTTCCCCGAGCGGCAGCCGGAGAAGTACCCGCGGGAACGCTCCGTCGAGCACGGGATGCTCACCCCGGTCTTCGGCACCGCCCAGCCACTGTCCGGCGTCTCGGGCGCCATCCGTCGCTACGCCTACCGCTACAGCGAGGGACGGGTCGCGCACTGGCTGCTGCTGGTCCTCGGCGACCGCGTGGACGCCTGGGAGCACCACCTGAAGTCGTTCCTCACGCTGCACCCGGACAACCCGATCACCGAGACGGGGGTGAAGGCCGAGTTCACCCACCACGGCCTGCGGTCGCGGGTCGGGCAGCACCGCACGGACCTCAAGCACCAGGTGCTCGACCCGGTGATCGTCGGTGGCCCGTGGATCGCCGCTGCGGGAGCGGTCTACGCCGGCGCCCGGAGCGTGTCGAGGTCGCTGGCGCGCGTCGGGTCCGACGGGCATCGGCCGGTGCACTGAGCCGGGGACGGCCGCGCCCGCCCGGTCCCGCCCCGCGCGATGCGGGGTGGGACCGGTGTGCGACGACGGCGCCCGCGAACTGCTCCGGGTGGACGCCGCCGGGCAGGTCCGGTGGGGCCGGGCCGACGCGGCGGCGTGCGCGACGTGGCGGTGCGGCCGGTCGGTGAACCGGTCACGGCCGCTGCCCTGACCACGAGCTGCGGCTGGCTCGTGGCGGCCGGGAGCGGTTTCCGCTGCGTCGCCGCCTGCCGGGCGGGATCGGCAGGACCGGCCGTGGAGGAGCTCCCATGACCGCATCCACGATGCGCACCGTGACCCTGCCCGACGGCACCGCCGCCCCGGCCCTCGGCATGGGCACTGGTACCTCGGTGAGGACCCCAGCAGGAACGACATCCGGCTGGACGCCCTCCGCACGGGCATCGACATCGGCCTGACGCTGGTCGACACCGCCGAGATGTACGGGGACGGCGCCGCCGAGGAACTCGCCGGCCGGGCGATCGCCGGCCGGCGGGACGACGTCTTCCTGGTCAGCAAGGTGCTGCCGCACCACGCCACGCGCCAGGGCACGGTGGACGCCTGCCAGCGGAGCCTGCGCCGACTGGGCACCGACCGCCTGGACCTGTACCTGCTGCACTGGCGCGGCCGGGTCCCGGTCGAGGAGACCGTCGCCGCGTTCGAGTCGCTGGTCTCCCGCGGGCTGATCCGCTCCTGGGGCGTGAGCAACGTCGACGTCCCCGACCTCGACCAGCTGGTCGGGCTTCCCGGCGACAACCGGGTCCAGACCGACCAGGTGCTCCACGACCTCGCCCGGCGCGGCCCCGAGTACGACCTGATCCCCTGGTGCCGCGGCAGGAGCATGCCCCTGATGGCGTACTCGCCCGTCGACCACGGCAGGCTCCTCGAGCACCGGGCCGTGCGGGACCTGGCTGCGGAGAAAGGGGTCACCCCGGCCCAGCTGGCCATCGCGTGGGTGCTGCGGCTGCCCGACGTGTTCGCCGTCGCCAAGGCCTCGACCCGCGCGCACGTCATCGACGACCGCGCGGCGCTGGAGATCGGCTCCAGCCAGGCGGAGCTGGACCAGCTCGACCGGATCTTCCCGCGGCCGTCCGGCAAGGTCCCGCTCGACGTCCTGTAGGACCGGCCGACGAGCCGATCACGAGGGCCTGCCTCACGAGCCGCAGCAGGTGGGTGCCCCGCCCGCCGGCGCAGGCCCGTTTCCCGGGGTTCCGGGGGCCCGGATGGCGGCGCAGGCGATGGCGGTGCTCGGCCGGTGCTGAGCAGGACGGCGGCCCCGCAGTCGCCGACTGCGGGGCCGCCATGGTCAGACGAGCCCCTCGTTGTGGGGCTCGATGCTGGCCGAGGGGTCCACCCCCTCGTCGGCGTCCGGTTGGACGGGGCCCTCGCCCGGCTCGGAACCCGAGCCGGCGGCGGTGTTCCGGGAGGATCGCTCCGGATCGGTCACGTCCGTGGTCGTCGGCGCCTGACCGATGCGCTTGGCGGCCTCCCCGGTCCCGGTCTCCTCCAGCTCTGATTCGCTCACGACTCCTCCATCCAGGTCGTTCGTCCAGGTCGTTCGACGTCGGTGATCACGCAGTGGGCTCCACGAGTTCCTCGGGCTCGTGGGACGGCTGGCCGGACAGTGACGTTCCGAGGGCGGGCCGGGGGTCAGCCGGAGGACCCGACCGCGGCGATGGCCGCGTCGATCCGCCGGGCGAGCTCGAGGTCCATGTCGGTCACGCGGTCGAGGGAGTGTGTCCAGACCTCGAAGGTGAGCGTGTCCTGCAGTTGCTCGACGCGCGCGTGGTGGGTCATGTCCTGCTCGGCGCGGGCGACGGCGTCGCGCAGGGGTCGCTGGCGCTCGGGCGGGCGCACGACGGTGCGCCGCAGGCGGTGTCCGTCGCCCTCCCAGCCCTCCAGGGCGGCCAGTGCGCGGTCGATCTCGTCCTGCTCGAGCAGTCGCGGGGTCAGTCCGATCGGCACCCCGGAACCGCGGGGCGGAACGCCCTGGTCGATCGGTGAGAACAGCTCCTCACCGTCCGGCAGTCGCCGGGCGAGGACGCCGGCGACCTCCGGCTCGGAAGCGGCCAGCGTCGACAGGACCGCCTGGGTGTAGAAGCGGGCCCGCTCAGCCGGGCATCCGGACCCCGCGCTCACCGCGGAGACGAGGGCGGCGCCGCTGTCGGGGTGCCGACCCGGGCCCCGGACCTCGACGGCACCCCGGAGGGAGCCGGGCAGGACCGCGGCCAGCCGGTCGCGGTCCGGCTCGTCCAGCGAGGCCGCCACGGCGGCGACGACCGCTTCCACGGCCCGCCGGGCCTCCTCGGTGTCGGCTGCGCCGGCCTGCGCTCCCGCGGCCTGGATCAACGTCGCGTACTGGACCACCGGGCTCCTCCTGACCTGCTGCCGCCCTGCTCCTCCGGTCGCCGGCCGCTGCCCGGGCGGCGGGTCCAGGCAGCGGCCCGACCAGCTCCCGGCTCCTGCGGCAGCTGCGAGAGGAGGTCGTCGACCTCCCCGGGTGCGACCGCCTCCCGCACCGTCGTCCGGAGACGCCGCCGCGCGCCGGTCGTGGGGATCCCGTCGTCCGACCGCGGCTCAGACGTTAGGACCGGTCGCGGCGCGGGGACATCGGTCGATCGACCGATCCGGCCTCCGGCTCCCGTGGCCGACACGGGGTCGCCCGCGCGGGGAGGCGACACGCGGCGACGGCTCCGCTCCTCGGCCCAGGGACCGCCCGGGGGAGGGGCGGGCGGCTCGACCGCACGTCGGCAGGCTGTTCACGACGGACGCGCCGGACGTGGACGACTGCCCCGCGTCTCCGTGGCGGGGGCCGCTGCGGGGACCGGGTCGTCCGGTCGGCCGCTAGTCGTCTGCACCCGGCCGAGAGCCGTCCGGGTCCCGGCCGGGTTCCTCGCGCGAGCGCCCAGGGCCGACGGCCGGAGCCGCGCCGCCGAGTTCCTTGCTCACCGTCGGATCCGCGTCGTCGGGCTGGGGTACCCGCGGGTCGTCCGGGAGCCGGGTGTCGACCTCGTCGGCAGCCGCAGCCGCGGGTGCGTCGTCCTGCGGGGGGATGGTTCCGCCGTCCATGCCGTGGGGGTACCCCGAGCCGCCGTCGGAACCGGGCCGCCGGCCGGGATCGGCAGACCGGCCGACGCCCGTCGGTCGCCTGGCGGGTCGGGACCGGACCCCGTCGGCCGTCTCCTCCGGCGCCCACGTGGCCTGGACCGTCCCGTGCTCTGGCCGGGGGTCCTCCGCCGAGGTTCAGCGCCGGCCACCCGCGCCCGTTCCCGCCGGGACGTAGAGGCCCGCCCTCTCGGCGCGCACGGCGGCGAGCGTCCTCGAGGGCGCCCCCAGCTTGGCGAGGACGTGCTCCAGGTGCGCGGCGACCGTCCGGGGCGCCACCACGAGGGACCGGGCGATCTCCTGGTTGGTGTACCCCTCGACCAGCAGCCCGAGGACCTCCAGCTCCCGGGGCGTGAGCCCGCGCAGGTCGCCGCCCGGGGAGAGCAGCACCATCCCCGACAGCACGTGGGGCTCGTCGTCCGTGTCCGTCAGGACCGTCACGCGGACATGGCCGTCCGGGGCGTGCCGGCCACCGCGCGGCCACAGGAAGGACGTGTACACCTGGCCGCTCCGGACGGCCGCGCGGGCGGCGTCCAGGACGGTAGAACCTCCCGCGAGCAGCGCGTCGTCGCCGAGACCCGGGAACGGGGCGGTGCCACCGTTCCTGCAGAGCACCACGCCGGCCGCGGCACCCTGGACCATGCGTGCGGCGGTGAGCAGCGAGTCCATCGGGTCGATGCCGCGGGCGAGGATGGGGGCGAACTGCGCCAGGCGGCGCCGGACGGCCTCCGGCGGAGGCCGGGTGTCGGCGGAGAGCAGCGCCAGGAACCCGACGTGGCGCTGCCCCGGTACGAACAGTCCCACGCTGAGGGCCTCGTGACAGCCGGCGGGGGTGAGGCGCTCGGCCCAGGTCGGCAGGTCCTTGGCGGAACGGGGGAGGTCCGACGGGCTCAGCGGTGGGCGGGCGCGACAGGCTCCGGTCACCTCGATGTCGTGCGCCGTCGCCGGACCGCTGAGGTACCGGACGGTGCTCCGGTCCAGCGAGGTGCTGGCCAAGGAGGAGTAGCCGTTGCCCAGGGGGTCGGCCAGCGTCACCCATGAGGCGTCGAAGGAGATCTGGCGGCTCAGCTCGTGCAGCAACGCCTGGGCGCGTTCCGTGAGCAGGCCCGTAGTGGCGGCGATCTCCGCGAGGCGGAGAGCCGGGGCCTCGGTCATGTCGCTCCACCAGTCCAGGGCCTGCGCGGTCGGACGGAGCCGTCGAGGACGGCCGCGGCCCTGGACGAGGCTGACCGGGCTGCAGCTGTACACACCGACCCGACTCGGGGAGCAACCCGTGACCCCGTGACCGGAAACCTCGGTGGTCGGAGTCATCGCCACCGCTACCAGGCTCGTGGACGGCGCGGTTCCCGCGGTAAGATCAACCATGGAGTTGCGCCAACTGCGCTACTTCCTGGCGGTGGCCGAGGAGGGCCGCTTCAGTCGGGCGGCGCAACGGCTCCACATGGCTGCTCCGTCGCTCTCGCAGCAGATCCGCGCGCTGGAGCGGGAGCTCCGGGTCCCGTTGTTCGAGCGCACCCCGCAAGCGGCGCGGCTGACCCGTGCCGGCGTCGTCCTGGTCGTGCGGGCCCGGATCATCCTGGCCGAGGTGGACCGGGCGCTGGCGGACGTGCGCGTCGCCACAACGGACTCCCGCGAGCGACTGACCCTGCGGGTGGCCACCATGGCCGACCTCGTCCTCGACGGCCCGCTGCGGCACGCCGCGCTGGCCATCGACGGGATCGAGGTGTCGGTGAGCTCCGCCCGCGGGGACGACGCCGTCGAGGCCGTCCGCCAGGGCAGGGCGGACGCGGCCATCGTCTGGAGCCGGTCCCATGCGCAACGGGATCTGGCCGGCGTGGTGCTGGGGTCGGTGGTCTTCGGCGTCGTCCTCCCTCTCGCGCACGCCTTGAGCGGCGCGGCAGCGGTGCCGGTGGCCGCGCTGGCCGGCGAGGTGCTGGTCATGTTCCCGCGGGAGCCGTTCGACGGGATCTGGGACCGCACCGTGGACCACCTGTTCCCCGCAGGGGCCGCGCACGACCAGGTCGTCATCGAACCCGACCTGCTGAACGCGCCGCAGGCGGTGCTGCGCGCGGTCTCAGCCGGCACCGGCGTCGCCCTGAGCATCCTCCGGCTCGTCGATCACCTGGGGGTCGAGGGGATCGCGGTCCGGTCCCTCGATCCGGTGTTGCGGTGGGACCTGGAGGCGGTCTGGCGGGAACCGGCCACCCCCGCCGTCCGCAAGCTCGTCGACTTCCTCGTCGAGTCATCCGGGGGCCCGCAGACGCTCGTCGAACCGGTCCGCCCTCCCGGCGACGGCCGGCGGCACGTCGCGGTCAGGTCCTGAGGACCACCTCCTCGCAGCGATCCTGCTTCCCCTTGGAGACGTCGTAGCCGTGCGGCGCCTCGGTGAGCGGCAGGCGGTGGGTGATCACCCGGGTGGAGTCGATCTCCCTGCGCTCGATGCGCTCGAGCAGTGGGCGCACGTACCGCTGGACGTGGCACTGCCCGGTCTCCGGCGTCAGGGAGCGGTTCATCGAGGAGCCGGCCGGAACTCGTCGACCGACCTGCCGTACACGCCGACGACCGAGACGATGCCCCCACTGGGGCAGGACGTGATCGCCTGGCGACGGATCGGCTCAGGTCGCTCCGGTCACCTCGGGCGGGATGCGCAACCCGCCGCGCAGGGCGCGCACCGCGGCGACCGTGAGGTCGCTGGTCCCCAGGGCGACCAGGCTCCGCCCCAGGGAGTCGGCCACCGCGTCCGCGGCCACGTGGAGTGACCGCGCGAGGGCCGGGATGTCGGTGACGCCCTCGACCACGAGGCCCAGGACGCGGAGGTCCAGAGCGGTGAGGCCGCGCAGGTCGCCCGGTGGGCACAGGAGCACCGCGGCGGAGAGGTGGTCGAGGTCCGGGCGGGCGACGTCGAGCGCGGTGACCCGGATCAGCTGCTCGCCGCCGGTCCCCGGTGCCGGGGCGAGGAACGAGGTGTACGCGCCGCCGACGGCCAGCTCGTCAGCGGCGACCCCGAGGATCGGTGAACCCGGCGTCAACAGGCGGTCGTCCGGCAGACCTGGCAGCGGCAGGACGTCGCCCCCGCGGGTGAGGACGGCGCCGGCGCCGGCGGTCCCGACGATCCGAGCGGTCTCGGCGATGTCCCGGGTCCGGTCCAGGTCGTCGGCGATCACCGTGGTGGCGGCCGCGACGACCCTCCGGTCAGCCCGGCCCGGTCGCGACGGATCGTCGGAGAGCAGGCTGAGGAAGCCGACGTGCCGGCCGTCCGCCGTGACCAGCGGGGCCGCCAGACCCTGACGGAAACCTGCCGGGAGCAGGTGGTCGGCCCACGCGCGGACCTCGCACAGGGGGCTCGGGATCTCGCTGGCCAGCATCGGCGGACGGTGCCGGTTGAGGCCCAGCAGGTCCACCTCCTCGTCGGCCTCCGGACGCCGGAAGTAGGCGACGAGTGCCTCGGCCGGACCGGTGGTGGCCAGCGGGACGTGGGTCTGCCGCTCGGGGTCGCGCAGGGCGAGCCAGCCGGTGTCGAAGGGCAGGATCCGCCCGAGCTCCTGCAGGTGCTCGGCAGCCCGTTCCCGCACGGTGGCGGACGATGCGACGCCTGCGACCTCCGACCACACCCGGTGGAGCTGCGGTTCGCTCCCGCTCGTCACGGCTCACCTCCCTGCGCGGGGCACGGCTCACAGACTCCCCGTGTAGATCACCGTCTCGGCCAGCACCCGCACCTTGACGTTGCTGTTCTGGCTGTGCGTCACGAGCATCGCGAAGGCCTGATCGGCCGTGAGCTGGCGCTGGCACATCAGGATGCCGATCGCGATGCCGATCTGCCGGTTGGTGGCCACCGCCTGCTCCAGGTGGGCCGCCCTGTCCTCCGCCGATCGGACCCGCGCGTGCAGCTGGTCGAGTTCGGCGAGGACGGCGAAGCGGTGCACGGGCGCGGCCGGCGCCTCCCCTGACGGGTCGACGGTCATCGTGTCCTCGCCCTCCTGCTGTGCGACCGGTGTGCGGATGGGCCGGCGCGTCGTCTCCTGCACGCCGTGGACCTCTCCTGCGACGGACGCCAGGGTGCGGGCGCGTTCCGGCGTCCGGAATCGGCAGAGCGACCGATCCGCGCCTCCGGGGGTGGGCGGGACGGGGTCCGGCCCTCGTCCCGGCTGACGATGCCGAGCTCCCAGAGGGGTGCGCCGGCCGACGTGGCGACGGCGCGCAGGCCACCCCGTGTGCGCGCACTCCCGGCGCGGTCGAACCCCCGGGTGGACGTCGACCGGCCCGGGATCGGCATGTCTGCCGATACCGGACACCCCGCCGCGCCGGGTGCAATCGAGGTCCCGACCCGAGCCGGGCACGGGACCACCCTGACGAGGAGGCAGCGTGAAGGCAGTCGTGTACGACGGGCCCCGGCAGGTCAGCGTCAAGGACGTACCGGACGCGCGGATCGAGCGACCGACCGACGTCCTGGTGCGGATCACCTCGGCGAACATCTGCGGCTCGGACCTGCACATGTACGAGGGCCGGACCGACTTCGAGACCGGCCGCTGGTTCGGGCACGAGAACCTGGGCCAGGTGGTCGAGGTCGGCGACGGGGTCGACAAGGTGCGGGTGGGGGACTGGGTCGTCCTGCCGTTCAACATCGCCTGCGGGCACTGCAAGAACTGCGAGCGGCAGCTCACGAACTACTGCCTGACCGCCCAGCCGGAGCCGAAGATGGCCGGCGCCGCCTACGGCTTCGCCGACATGGGCCCCTGGGCCGGTGGGCAGGCGGAGCTGCTGCGCGTGCCCTGGGGTGACTTCAACTGCCTGCGGCTGGGTGAGGACGCCGAGGAGCGCCAGACCGACTACGTGATGCTCGCCGACATCTTCCCGACCGGCTACCACGCCACCGAGATGGCCGGCGTGAAGCCCGGCGACCAGACGGTCGTCTACGGCGCCGGCCCGGTCGGGCTGATGGCCGCTCTCTCGGCCACCATCCGGGGGGCCGGCAAGGTGATGGTCGTCGACCGGCACCCCGACCGGCTCAAGCTGGCCGAGTCGATCGGCGCGATCGCCATCGACGACTCGAAGGTCGACCCGGTGCAGGCCGTCCTCGAGCAGACGATGGGGCTGGGCGCGGACAACGGCTGCGAGTGCGTCGGCTACCAGGCGCACGAGCCCGACGGCCAGGAGCAGGCCGACCTGACGATGAACCGGCTGGTCGCCTCGGTGCGGTTCACCGGCACGATCGGCACCGTCGGCGTCTACGTGCCGCAGGACCCCGGCGCCAGCGACGAGCTGGCGAAGCAGGGCAAGCTCGCCTTCGACTTCGGCATGTTCTGGTTCAAGGGCCAGCACATCGGCAGCGGCCAGGCACCGGTCAAGAAGTACAACCGGCAGCTGCGCGACCTCATCGCCGCGGGCAAGGCCGAGCCGTCGTTCATCGTCAGCCACGAGCTGCCGCTGGACCAGGCGCCGGAGGCCTACGAGCACTTCGACAAGCGGGACGACGGATGGACGAAGGTCGTCCTGCACCCGGCGATGGCGGGGAGCTGACGTGGCCGGAGAGCTGAACGGACGGCGGGTCGCGATCCTGGCGGCCGACGGGGTGGAGCGCGTCGAGCTGGAGCAACCCCGTCGGGCCCTGGAGGACGCCGGCGCCCGCACCGTCGTCGTCTCCATCACCAGCGGTGAGATCCAGGCGCGCGACCACGACCTCGAGGACGCCGGCACCTTCGCGGTGGACCAGCTGGTCGGCGCGGCGTCGGTCGACGACTACGAGGCGCTGCTCCTGCCGGGCGGGACGGTGAACCCGGACAAGCTGCGGATGGAACCCGCCGCGGTGCAGTTCGTCCGGGACTTCGTCCAGTCGGGGAAGCCGGTCGCCTCGATCTGCCACGGCCCGTGGAACTTCGTCGAGGCCGACGTCGCGCGCGGCCGCCGGCTGACCTCGTGGCCGAGCGTGCGCACCGACCTGCGCAACGCCGGGGCCGAGGTGGTCGACGAGCAGGTCGTCACCGACGGCAACATCACGACGAGCCGGTCGCCCGACGACCTGCCGGCCTTCTGCGAACGCATCGTGCAGGAGTTCGCGCGGGCCCCGCAGGCCGCCGCCACGGGAGGTCGGGCATGACCACGTCCATCGGGAACGTGGCGTCCCTCGCCGCCCGCGCCGGCGGGAGCGTCGTCCGCCAGGTGCGGTCGGCCATCGACCCGTCCACCGCCCGGCCGGCCGGCGCGGGCCGGCCGGCGTCCGGGTGGCTCGTGGTGACCGTGTTCCGCGAGCCGCCCGACGTCGACACCGCGCGGCTGCCCGCCCCCCTGGCCGAGCTCGGCGACCGGATCGAGGTCCGCGTCCGCCCCGCCGCGGACGGCAAGGGCACCGAGCTGGCGGCCCGGCTGCGCGACCGGCCGCCGCCGGGCACCGCCCTCGGCCGGTTGAGCGGCAGCGACCCGCAGGCCGACCTGCGGTCCGCGCTGCGCCGCGCCAAGCAGCTCATCGAGGTGGGTGAGGTGCTCGCGGTGGACCCGGCGCCGCACGGCAGGCGGACGGCGACCCCCGGCGGCGTGCTCCTGGAGGCGTGGACCCGGATGGCGCCCAGGGCAGGTGTCCGATGAAGGCGGTGACCTGGCGCGGGGTCAACGAGATCGGCGTCGAGGACGTCCCCGAGCCCACGATCCTCAACGACCACGACGTCATCCTCGAGGTCGGCCTGTCGGTGACCTGCGGCTCCGACCTGCACCTGCTGGGCGGCTACATCCCCGCCATGCGTGCGGGGGACGTGCTCGGGCACGAGTTCATGGGCACGGTCGCCGAGGTCGGGCCCGGGGTGACCAAGCACCGGGTCGGTGACCGGGTGGTGGTGGCCTCGTTCATCGGCTGCGGGCAGTGCTGGTACTGCAAGCAGGAGCTGTGGTCGCTGTGCGACAACGGCAATCCGAACCCGGGGATCACCGAGGCGCTGTGGGGCCAGTCCATCGGCGGCTGCTTCGGCTACTCGCACGCGATGGGCGGCTGGGCGGGCAGCCACGCCCCCTACATCCGGGTGCCCTACGCCGACCAGGGCGCATTCACCATCCCCGACGGCGTCTCCGACGAGCGGGCGCTGTTCGCCTCCGACGCCGCACCCACCGGCTGGACCGGGGCGCACCAGGCCGAGGTCCGGCCGGGCGACGTCGTGGCGGTGTGGGGGGCCGGAGGCGTGGGCCAGATGGCCGCCCGCGCGGCCATGCTCATGGGCGCCGAGCGGGTCGTCGTCATCGACCGGTACGACAACCGGCTCGACCAGGTCCGCACGCACGTCGGGGCGGAGACCCTCGACTACGAGGAGGTCGACGTCCCCGCGGAACTGCGGGAGATGTCCGGCGGGCGCGGTCCGGACGTCTGCATCGAGGCGGTGGGCATGGAGGCGCACAGCAACGGCCCGCAGTACCTCTACGACCAGGTCAAGCAGCAGTTGCGGCTGCAGTCGGACCGGCCGACCGCCCTCCGGGAGGCCATCTACGCCTGCCGCAAGGGCGGGACGGTGTTCGCGCTGGGGGTGTTCGGGGGCCTCGTGGACAAGTTCCCGATGGGGGCGGTGATGAACAAGGCGCTGACCCTGCGCGGCGCCCAGCAGCACGGGCACCGCTACATCCCGGAGATCCTCGAGCGCATGAGCCGGGACGAGGTGCGGACCGAGCACCTGGCCACCCACGTGATGTCCCTGGACCAGGGGCCACGCGGGTACGAGATGTTCAAGAACAAGGAGGACGGATGCGTCCGTGCCGTCTTCCGTCCGGGTGGCTGAGGCGCCGACCGGCGGCCCACCGTACGGCCCGGCGACGAGCCGTACGGTGGGCCGGCGCCGGGCCCCCGCCGATCCGGTGCGGGGCGACCCGGTGAGCGCCGCACCCCGCCCGACGGCGGTGGGGGCGGGCCCACGGCCGACGATCCTGTCGTGGCGCCGCCTGCTGACCTGCCTCGGCGGCGGGGTCCTCGCCGCCGCGCTGACCACGGTCGCCGGCGTCCCCGAGCTCGCGGCCCTCGTCGGCTGGGCCGTCGCCGCCGGCGGCCTGCTGTTCTGGGTGTGGCGGATCAGCTGGCCGCGCGACGCGGAGGGGACCAAACGCCTGGCCGAGGAGGAGGGGCAGACCCGGGTCACGGACACGGCCGTGCTGGGTGCGGCGGTGGCCAGCCTCGCCGCCGTCGTGGAGGCCCTCGTCCGGTCCGGCTCCGGGGACGCCGTCGGGGTCGCCACCGTGGTGCTCGGCGTCCTCGTGGTGATCCTGTCGTGGGCGCTGGTCAACACGGTCTTCGCCCTCAAGTTCGCGCGCCACTACTACGCCGGTGGCGACGGCGGCATCGACTTCGGCCAGCGGGAGCCGCCTGCCTACAGCGACTTCGCCTACGTCGCGTTCACCGTCGGGATGAGCTTCGCGATGCCGGACACCCAGGTCGAGGACACGTCGATCCGCAAGGTCGCCCTCGGGCACGCCCTGCTGTCCTACCTGTTCGGCACCGTGGTGATCGCCGTGGCGGTGAACCTGGTGACCAACCTGGGGCAGCAGGGATAGCGCCGGGGTGACGGCCGACGCGGTCGACCAGGCCGCTCTCCCTCGGGGGAGCGGCCTGAGTCGTCTCCGGTTCCGGTTGGCGCCGGTGTCATCAGCGGCAGGGCGCCCATGCGGTCACCGGCCTCGCGACTCGAGCGGCACGCACCGGCACTGCAGAGGTCCTCGAGCCTTGGATCCAGGGCAGGCGGGGACCGCCGGCGAGGCGCGCGCACCCGCCGGCGTCTCCGCCTACCGCTCCGTTCCGGGACCGGCGTCTCGCGACTGTTGACCACGCCTCATGTGAGGTGCTTCACTCGGAACCGATAGTTTCCGGAAGTTCCTGCACCACTTCCGGGCCTTCCTCGCGCCGGCCCGGCGCCCCTCCCCGAGGAGAACCACGACGCAATGAGCCGACGACGCCTCGCGGCCGGGACGACCGTCCTGGGCCTGCTCGCACCGCTGGGGGTGGGCCTCGCGCCCTCGGCCGCCGCCGCCCCGGCGACGGTGCACGAGACCGGCTTCGAGGACGGGACCAGCGGCTGGTACGGCCGCGGCTCCTCCGCGGCCGTGACCACCGACGTGGCCCGCACCGGTGCGCACAGCCTCCTCTCCAGCGGTCGCACCCAGGCCTGGCAGGGTCCCGGCGTCAACGCCCTGCCGTTCATGCCGGCCGGCACCTACGACGTCGCGGCCTGGGTGCGGCTGCCGGCGGGTTCCGGCAGCGACCAGGTGACCCTGAGCGTGAAACGGGTCAGCGGCGGCGCGACCGCCTACGAGACGGTCGCCTGGCAGGTCGCGGTGAGCGACGCCGACTGGACCCTGGTCACGGGCGAGTACACCCACGCGACGGACAACACCGAGCTCGAGCTGTACCTCGAGAGCCCGGACCCCACGCAGAGCTTCTACGTCGACGACGTCACGGTCGTCGGCGAGGCCGCGGCGCCGAGCGAGCCGGGCACCATCCAGCCGGTCAGCAGCGACTTCGAGAGCGGCCTGCAGGGCTGGGGCCCGCGCGGTGACGCGCAGGTCGCCACCACGACGTCCGACGCGCACGGCGGCACCACCAGCCTGCTGACCACCAACCGGTTGCAGGGGTGGCAGGGGCCGACCCTCGACGTCACCGAGAGCCTGGCCGTCGGCAGGACCGTGCAGATCTCCTTCTGGGCGAAGCTGGCTCCTGGGCAGTCGGCGACGTCGGCGTCCCTGAAGGCCTCCATCCAGCGCGACCGCGCCGGCGCCGCCACCGGCTACGACAACGTGCCGGGCGCCAGCGCCGTCGTCACCTCCGACGCGTGGACGGAGATCACCGGCCGGTACACCCTCGGCGCGCCGATCGACACGGCGCAGCTCTACGTCGAGGGCGACGCGAACGTCAGCTTCCTCATCGACGACGTCTCGGTCGCCGAGTTCACCGAGACGCCGATCCAGGACGTGCCGGCCCTCCAGGACGTCCTCGGGAGCCAGGGCTTCGAGCACGTCGGCGTCGCCATCGACCAGCGGGAGACGGTGGGCCGGGCGTCGCAGCTGGTGCAGCGGCACTTCAACGCCTTCACCCCGGAGAACGACGGCAAGCCCGCCGAGATCCAGCCGACCGAGGGGACCTTCACCTTCGGTGACCTCGACGCCCTGCTCGACCACGCCGACGCCACCGGCGTCCAGGTGTACGGGCACGTGCTCGCGTGGCACTCGCAGACCCCGGACTGGTTCTTCAAGGACGGGAACCGCGACCTGACGAACAGCCCCGCGGACCAGGCCCTGCTGCGCGCCCGCATGGAGGCGCACATCAAGGCGATCGCCGACCACGTCAACGCCCGCTACCCCGACGGGAACAGCCCGATCTGGGCCTGGGACGTCGTCAACGAGGTCATCAACGACAGCGACAACGCCAACCCGCACGACATGCGCGACAGTCGCTGGTTCCAGGTGCTGGGCGAGACGTTCGTCGACGACGCCTTCCGCTTCGCCGACAGGTACTTCCCGCAGGCCGAGCTGTTCATCAACGACTACAACACCGAGATGCCGACGAAGCGAGCGGACTACCTGTCGCTGATCGCCGCCCTGCAGGAGCGGGGCGTGCCGATCGACGGGGTGGGCCACCAGGCGCACATGGACTTCGCCCGCCCGGTGCAGTGGCTCGACGACTCGCTGACCGCCGTGGAGCAGCTCGACCCCTCCCTGCTGCAGGTCATCACCGAGCTGGACATCAGCACCTCGGCCGAGAACCACGGCGCCGACGTCAGCAGCGGCGCCACTCCGCAGCACCGCCCCGGGATGGCCGACCAGGACGAGGCCGAGACCGAGAACGGGTACTACTACCGCGACCTGTTCGACATGCTCCGCAGCCACTCGGACTCCATCGAGTCGGTGACCTTCTGGGGCATCAGCAACGCCCGCAGCTGGCTGCGGACCTGGCCGGCCGCTCGGCCGTGGGAGGCGCCGCTGCCCTTCGACGACGACCTGCAGGTGACCCCGGCGTACTGGGGGATCGTCGACCCGTCGCAGCTGGCGGAGCGCCCGTCCGACCAGCTGGCCCCGCGCGTCGCCGGTCACGACCCGGTCTCCGCGACCTCGTCGGGCGCCGCCGGTGCGAAGGTCTCGTACACGGTCACCGCCGGTGACACCCGGGACGGCGCGGTGACGGCGACGTGCGCGCCGCCCTCGGGGTCCCGGTTCCCGATCGGCACCACCGAGGTCACCTGCACGGCGACCGACGCGGCCGGGAACACGTCCAACCCGATGACCTTCGACGTGGTGGTCACCCGACGCGCACCAGGACCACGCGCCTGAACCAGGCGCACCGCACGACCGGCCCCCGACCACACCCGTGGCCGGGGGCCGGTCCGCGTGTGCGGCTCTGCCGCGGCCGCAGGGGCCGGTGTCCCCTCGGCAGCCGGCCGCCGCGGCGCCCGTCGGGTTGCCGCGCCGCCGGCTCACCGCCCGCGGCGACCCGGCGGCGCGAGGGATCCGGGGAACGGCCGAGCGAGGTCGCCGATCCCCTGCGCCGGTGGCCGGCACCCGCGGGGGCAGTCGAACCCGACGGCCACCCCGTCCACCCAGCCCACGGCGGCCGATCGGCCGCAGCGCGGGCAGGTCTCCCACGTCACTCGTTCACTCGACACTCGGGGATCCCCGGTCACGACGCCGGTCGGCGACAGATGGAGGAGTGCCCGACCGGCGCCTCGTGCCGGGGTCTCCTCCCCGGGGCGAACGAGGAGTACCCGCGGACGGCGGTGCGGGAACGTCGGTCTTGACGCGGCTAACGACGTTAGCCACACTGGCTAACGTCGTTAGCTGGATGAGGAGGGTGTCATGGCCGAGAGACTGTCCGCCGACGTCGACATCGATGCGACACCGCAGCAGGTGTGGGACGTGCTCACCGACCTCGCCGGATACCCGGCGTGGAACCCGTTCATCGTGCGGGCCGAGGGAGCCGTGGCCCCGGGGGAGAGGCTGACCCTGAGGATGCAGCCGGCCGGCGGCCGCGCGGTGACCCTGCGGCCCCGGCTGGTCGAGGTCGACGTCGCACGGCGCCTGCGGTGGCGCGGCAGGCTGGGCGTGCCCGGCCTCATGGACGCCGAGCACACCTTCACGCTGGAGCCGCGGGGGAGCGGCACCCGGCTCGTGCAGCAGGAGGACTTCAGCGGCGTCCTCGTCCCGTTCCTGGCCGCGTCGCTGCACCGGGGCACGCTGCCCGCGTTCGTGGCCATGAACGAGGCGCTCAGGACCCGGGCCGAGCGAGCCGCGTCGCAGCCTCGTGGCTGACCCGCTCTCCCCGCGTGCCCGCGAGATCGTGGCCGTCGCCCGCGAGGTCCTGGAGCGGGAGGGGCCGGACGCGCTGACCATGCGCCGGATCGCCGAGGTCCTCGGGATCCGGGCCCCGTCCCTCTACAAGCACGTGCCGGGGAAGGAGGCCCTGGAGGTCGCCATCACCACCGCGGGCTTCGAGGAGGCCGCCGCCGCGTTCGAGGCGGCCACCGACGGCGCGGCCGAGCCCCTCGCCGCCTTCGTCGTGGCCTACCGCGCCTTCGCCCGGGCGCACCCGCACCTGTACCGGCTGATGACCGACCGCCCGCTGCCGCGGGCCGACCTCCCCCCGGGGCTGGAGGAGCGCACCGCCGCGCCCCTCCACCGGGCCACCGGCAGCCCCGCCCGGGCCCGCGCGGCGTGGGGGTTCATCCACGGCATGGTCCTGCTCGAGCTGACCGGCCGGTTCCCCGACGACGGGATGACCGAGCAGGCCTGGCAGGCCGGGATCGCCGCGATGCGCCGCCGGGACTGAGCACACCGCCGCCGAGCCACTCCACACCCGCCGTTCCCGTCCTCGAGGAGACCACCGTGGACGTCCTCCGGTCCGCCCGCAGCGCCGCCGACCGCAGCGGCACGGGAGCCCGCACGCCCCGGATGCGGAGGCGCTCCGTCCTGCAGGCGAGTGCCTGCACCGCCGTGGCCGCGGTGGCCGGGAACGCCTTCGTCGGCAGGGCGGCGATGGCCTGGTTCCGGGGTCTCACCGCTCCGCGGGGGCAGCTGCCGCTGCCGGCCTTCCTGGTCGTCGGCGCGCTCTACTACGGGGTCATCGGCTACGTGCTGGCGCGGAGCATCGACCGTCGCGACACCCGGAGCACCGCGTGGAGCCTGGCGGTCCTCGCCGGGAACGAGGCCTGGAACGGGGTCTTCTTCGGCCGGCGGAGCACCCGCGCCGGCTTCGTCGGCCTGTGCGCCTTCACCGTGCCCGTCCTGGCCCTGCAGCGATCGGTGGCCGGGGACGTGCCGTCCCGTCGCGCCCTGGCCCCCTACACCGCGCACGTCCTCCTCTACGACCTGCCCTGGACCTACCGGCTCTGGCGGCTCAACCCGACCGGTGCCCGCCGTCCAGGGTGAGCACGAGCTCGCGGAACGGCCGGTCCCCGGGCCCGGTGAAGTCCCGGACGGGGCGGAAGCCGGCCGACCGGCACAGGCCGAGCGACCGCTCGTTGAAGGTGGCGACGGCGGCGCGGACGGCCGACGTCGCCCCGAGGTCGCGGGCCAGGGCGACGACCTGCGCGACGAGGTGCGTCCCCAGGCCCCGGCCCGTGACGTCCGGGTGCACGCCCATGCCGACGTCGACGGTGCCCGGGACCGGCTGCTGCCCGCGCACCCGTGCCTCGGGGCCGACCACCGCGAAGGCCAGCACCCGGCCGTCCGCGTCGACCGCCGGGTAGTAGCCCGCGCCGTCCGCGGTCCGGGCGGTGAACAGGTGCGGGTTCCGCGGGTCGGAGTCGTAGAGGTCGAACGGCGGTGGGTAGGCCCAGCTCGCGACCTCGGTGGCCTCCTCCTCGGTGAGGGGCCGGCGCAGGAGGGTGAGCACGGAACCGACCGCTACTCGCGGACGACCCACACCTCGGCGGGTCCCTCGGGGGTGTCCCGCACCTGCACGGGCTGGTAGCGCTCGTAGACCCCGAACCACCGGGGGCCGTCGTAGACCAGCACCGACGACGCGAGCAGCTCGGGCCGTACGTCGTCGACCTCGCCGTGGCGCGGTCCGCCCCAGTGGAAGACGAGCGGCATGCTGCGCAACCTAGTCGTTCGGACCGGGGGACGGGCGCCGTCCCGGCCCGGGGGCCGGGATACGGCACCGATGTGTTGCCCAGGTCACACCGCAGGTCGATGCTGCCCTGCATGACCTCGAAGAAGCGATCGGGCCCCTCGGTCGAGGAGGCGCCGCAGTCGACGGGCAAGGTCGACACCGCCTGGTACGAGCGCGAGATCGCCCGCCTGCAGGTGGAGCTGGTCAAGCAGCAGGAGTTCATCCGCGCCCGGGGACTGCGGGTCGTCGTCGTCTTCGAGGGCCGCGACGCCGCCGGCAAGGGCGGGGCCATCCAGCGCATCACCGAGACGCTCAACCCGCGGGCCGCCCGCGTCGTCGCGCTCGCCGCGCCCACCGAGCGCGAGCGGGGGCAGTGGTACTTCCAGCGCTACGTCCCGCACCTGCCGACCCGTGGCGAGATGGTCCTGTTCGACCGGTCCTGGTACAACCGCGCCGGCGTGGAGCGGGTCATGGGCTTCTGCACCGACGAGGAGTACGAGGAGTTCCTGCGCTCCTGCCCGGAGTTCGAGCGGATGCTGGTCCGCAGCGGGACCATCCTGGTCAAGTACTGGTTCTCGGTCAGCGACACCGAGCAGGAGAAGCGGTTCCAGGCGCGGCTGAAGGACCCGACCAAGCGCTGGAAGCTCAGCCCGATGGACCTCGAGGCCCGCAACCGCTGGGTCGACTTCTCCCGCGCGAAGGACGCCATGTTCGCCGCCACGGACATCCCCGAGGCGCCGTGGTGGGTCGTCGAGGCCGACGTGAAGAAGCGCGCCCGCATCAACGTGATCACGCACCTGCTCGGTCAGGTGCCCTACGAGGACCTCACCCCCGACCCGCCGACGCTGCCCCCACGGCCGCCGAACACCGACGACTACGTGCGGCCGCCGAAGGACGACCAGAACATCGTCCCCGACGTCGTCCCGTGACCTGACCCGGCCGGCCGGGTGGCCCGGCCGGCACCGATCGGATGACGGCGGCGCGCTGACCGCGCACGGTGCTTGCGCAGGTCGGCAGACTGCCCTGGTGATCGAGAGCGCCGACGCCGCCGGGCCGACGTCCCCGGCCCCCGCCGTCCCGGCGCCCGTCCCCGCCCCCTCCGACGACACGCTGCTGGTCCCCGGCGAGACGTGCTGGCGGATCGAGCGGGCCGACCGGTTCGCCGTCTTCGTCGACGCCGCCGACTACTTCGCCACCCTCAAGCGGGCGGTGCTGCGCGCCGAGCGGCGGGTGCTGTTCATCGGCTGGGACTTCGACCCCCGCATCCGCCTCGACCCCCGCAGCCCCGGCCCCGCCCGCGAGGACCGGCTGGGCCGGGTGCTCGAGCGGGCGGTGCGCGCCAACCCCGAGCTGGAGATCGGCGTGCTGCAGTGGGACCTCGGCATGCTGGTGGCGCTCAACCGGCGGATGGCACCGATCGTGCTGCTCAACCGCCGCACCCCCGACCGGCTGCGGTTCAGCATCGACACCCACCACCCGATCGGCGGTGCCCACCACCAGAAGATCGTCGTCATCGACGACTGCCTGGCCTTCGCCGGCGGCATCGACGTCACCGCCGACCGCTGGGACACCTCCGAGCACCGGGACCGGAACCCGCTGCGCCACCGGCCGCACACGACCCGGCTGCGCGGCGCCTGGCACGACGTGACCAGCCTGGTGTCCGGCCCGGCGGCCCGCGCCATCGGCGACCTGGCCCGGGAGCGCTGGGAGAGCGGCACCGGCGAGCACCTCGAGCCGGTGGCCGACGTCGAGCCGTGCTGGCCCGACGTCGAGACCCTCCTCACCGACGTCGACCTCGCCGTCTCCCGCACCCGGCCCGAGCACGGCGGCGCCGAGCTGGTCCACGAGATCGAGCTGCTGTGGCTGGCGGTGATCGCCGCCGCCCGGCGCGCCGTCTACATCGAGACGCAGTACTTCGCCAACCGCCGGATCGCCGAGGCGATCGCCGACCGGCTGGGCGAGGACGACGGCCCGGAGTTCGTCGTGCTCAACCCGCGGTCGGCCGAGAGCTGGCTGGAGACCAAGGCGATGGACACCGCCCGGGCCAAGCTGCTCGCGCTGGTCCGGGAGGCCGACCGGCACGACCGGTTCCGGCTGCTGGTCCCGGTCACCGAGGAGCGGGAGCCGGTGTACGTGCACGCCAAGGTCACCGTGCTCGACGACCGGCTGCTGCGGATCGGCTCGTCCAACCTCAACAACCGGTCGATGGGCCTGGACACCGAGTGCGACGTGTCGGTCGAGGCGCGCACCGGCGACCCGCGCGAGGCGGAGTTGCGGGCGGCGGTCGCGGGCATGCGCCACCGGCTGCTCGGCGAGCACCTGGGCGTGGACCCCGAGGAGGTGGCCGCCGCCGTCGAGCGCTCCGGCGGCTCGCTGGTGCGCGCCGTCGACTCGCTGATGCGGCCCACCGGCCGGTCGCTGGTGCCCTTCGAGCCCCCGGACCTCGCCCCGGTGGAGCGGCTGCTGGCCGAGACCGAGCTGCTCGACGCGGAGCACACGCCCAACCGCTGGCGCCGGGTCAAGCAGGCCTTCGGCGGCCGCCGCCGGCGCCAGCGGGGCTGATCGTCGTTCCCGGTCCACGGTGCCGGGTAGGGCGCGGGGCATGAGCGGCTCAGCGACCTTCGACTTCACCGGCTCGGTCGTCCTCGTCACCGGCGGCGGGACGGGCATCGGCCTGGCGATCACCCGGGCCTTCCTCGACGCCGGCGCCACGGTCGTGGTCACCGGCCGGCGGCGGGAGCCGCTGGAGTCCGCCCTCGACGGCGTCCCCGCCGAGCGCGGGGCGGCGCTGCCCGCCGACGTCTCCGACCCCGCCCAGGTGCGGCAGCTCGTCGCCGACGTCGTCGGCCGGTTCGGCCGGCTCGACGTCGTGGTGAGCAACGCGGCCGGCTACGCGAGCGGGGAGGTCACCGACCTCGCCGACGACGCGTGGGAGCAGATGCGCGCCACCAACGTCGACGCGTTCTTCCACCTCGCCAAGGCCGCGCTGCCCCGCCTCGCGGAGTCCGGCGGCACCCTGGTCGCCGTCTCGTCGGTGTCCGGCCTGCGGGGCGACTGGGGGCAGGCCGGCTACAACGCCACCAAGGCCGCGGTCACCAACTTCGTCCGGTCGCTGGCGCTGGACTGGGGCCCGCGCGGGGTGCGGCTCAACGCCGTCGCGCCCGCCTTCACCTTCACCGAGCTCAACGCGGACGCGCCCCGCGACGAGGAGTCGCTCGCGCCCTTCCGCAACCGCATCGCACTCGGCCGGCCGGGTGAGCCCGAGGACATCGCGCCGGCGGTGCTCTTCCTCGCCTCGGAGGGCGCCCGGTACGTGACGGGCGCGGTGCTGGCGGTCGACGGCGGGACCAGCGCGTCCACCGGACAGGCGCACGTGTGACCGCGCGGACGGCGTCGGACCGGCTGGCGTTCGTCGCGGGCGTGGTGGCCGCGGCGCCGGGGGAGCGGGTGCTCGAGGTCGGGTGCGGGCACGGCGTCCTGGTCACCGCGCTGGCCGCGGCCGTCGGGGCGGGCGAGGTGGTCGCCGTCGACCGGTCGGCGCGGATGGCCGAGGCGGCGATCCGGCGCAACCGGGCCGCCGTCGACGCCGGCCGGGTCCGCGTGCTGGCCGCGCCGCTGCTCGCCGCCGACCTCGGGGGCGGGCGGTTCGACGCCGTCGTCGCCGTCGACGTGCGGGCGTTCTGGACGCCGCCCGCCCCCGAGTGGGACGTCGTGGCGCGCACGCTGGCCCCCGGCGGGCGGGTCGTCGTCGGCTTCTCGGTGATGCGCCCGGAGGACCGCGAGCGGGTGACGTTCGCGGTCGCCCGCCTGGCGGGGGAGCGGGGGCTCGCGGTCGCCGCGACGGTGGAGGCGGCGACGGCGCCGTACGCGACCGCCGCGGTCGAGTTGCGGGCTCCCGCGCGCGGGTAGGTGAGGGCGACCCGACGACGGAGGACCCGTGATGACCGACGACCTGCCCGGCGACCTCTACGGCTACGAGACGCTGCTGACCGACGACGAGCGCAAGGAGCTGACCGGCATCCGGCGCTTCCTCAACGAGGAGGTCCGCCCGCGGGTCAACGACGCGTGGGCGGCGGCGGAGTTCCCGATGGACCTGGTGCCCCGCTTCGCCGAGGCGGGCATGGTCGGGCGCAGCTACGACCTCGAGCACCGGCCGCGCGCCTCGCGGCTGTTCACCGGGTTCATCGCCCTGGAGACCGCGCGGGTCGACCCGTCGATGGCCACCTTCCTCGGCGTGCACAACGGCCTGTCGATGGGCTCGATCGTGCTGCTGGGCTCCGACGAGCAGCGCGCCCGCTGGGTGCCCGACATGGTGGCGCTGCACCGGATCGGCGCCTTCGCCCTCACCGAGCCGCACGGCGGTTCCGACGTCGCCCGCGGGCTGGAGACGACCGCCCGCCGCGACGGCGACGAGTGGGTGATCGACGGCGCCAAGCGCTGGATCGGCAACGGCACCTTCGCCGACGTCGTGGTCGTGTTCGCCCGCGACGTCGCCGACGACCAGGTCAAGACGTTCGTCGTCGAGAAGGGCACCCCCGGCTTCACGCCATCGAAGATGGAGGGCAAGTACGCGCTGCGCACGGTGCAGAACGCCGACATCGTGTTCGACGGGTGCCGCGTCCCGGCGGCGAACAAGCTCGAGCACGGCAACTCGTTCAAGGACGTCAACCGGGTGCTCAAGCTCACCCGCGGCGGCGTCGCGTGGTCGGCGGTGGGCTGCCAGATGGGCGCGTTCGAGGCGGCCATCGCCTACGCCAAGGAGCGCGCGCAGTTCGGCCGCCCGATCGCCGGGTTCCAGCTGGTGCAGGACCTCCTCGCCCGCATGGCCGGCAACGTGACCGCGAGCCTGGGCATGGCGGTGCGGGTGTCGCAGCTGCAGGAGGAGGGCGTCTTCCGGGACGAGCAGGCGGCGCTGGCCAAGTCGTTCGTCACCGCCCGGGCCCGCGAGACCGTGGCGCTGGCCCGCGAGCTGTTCGGCGGCAACGGGATCCTGCTGGAGAACGACGTCGTGCGGTACTTCGCCGACGCCGAGGCGCTCTACTCCTACGAGGGCACCCGCGAGATCAACAGCCTCATCGTCGGCCGGGCGCTGACCGGGGTGAGCGCCTTCGTCTGATCGGCGGCGGCCCGAGTGAGCGGTTGCGGTCGGCGACCCGCGCCGACACGCCGTGTCGACCGGCGACGACTGCTCACTCGGCCGGGCGAGCCCGTGCTCTCCGGCTGCACGGGCGGGCCGGCCCGGCCGATGACCTCCCGGACGGGCGGGACCACCGCCCGCGCGAGGGAGGGGTGCGGTGGCCGCGCAGTCGGTGCTCGTCGTGGAGGACACCGCGGAGATCCGCGAGCTGGTCGCGACGGTGCTCACCGGGGCCGGGCTCGAGGTCCGCGCCGTCGGCTCCGCCGCCGAGTGCCTGGCCGAGGTGCGCCGGCGCGCCCCCGACCTCGTGGTCCTCGACCTGGGGTTACCCGACGGGGACGGCACCGAGGTCTGCCGGCAGCTGCGCGCCGAGAGCGGCTGCTACGTCCTCATGCTGACCGCGCGCGCGGAGGAGGTCGACCTGCTCGTCGGCCTGGCCGTCGGCGCGGACGGCTACATGGCCAAGCCGTTCTCCCCGCGCGAGCTCGTCGCCCGGGTACAGGCGATGCTGCGCCGTCCGCGGGCGGTCCCGGCGGCCCCGCCGGCGGCCGACGCCGTCGTCCGGCCCGCCGACCTCGAGGTCGACGAGGACAGCCGCGAGGTGCGCGTCGACGGCGCCGTCGTCGACCTGACCCGCACGGAGTTCGACCTGCTCGCGGCGCTGGCGTCGCGGCCGGGTCGGGTGCTGCAGCGCGAGACGCTGCTGCGCGAGGTGTGGCGGACCGACTGGGCCGGCAGCCTGCGCCTGGTGGAGGCGCACATGTCCAACCTGCGCCGCAAGCTGCAGGCCGCCGGGCTGTCGGCGGCCGAGATCCGGACCGTCCGCGGGGTGGGCTACCGGCTGGTGGCCTGACCGTCGCGGGGCGCCGGCACGGTGCCGGCGGCCTCGGCGAGCTCGGTCACGAGGGTGCGGGCGACGACGCCGCGGCGGGCCTGGCGGGCGATGGCCCCGGACAGCCGGGCGACGGCGGGGTCGCCGAGCTGCGCGCTGCTGCCGGCCAGCGCGCCGGCGTCGGCGGCGAGGGTGCGGGCGTCCCCGGCGCGGGCGGCGCGGTCGATGGCGGCCAGCCGGCCCGGCAGGGCGTCGGCGTGCGCGGCGCGCAGCCGCTGCACCAGGGCGGGGTCGACGGCGGGGGGCTCGACGGCGGCGAGGTCGGGTCCGGCCGGCGCGGCCGTGGCGCGGTCCTCGAGGAAGGCCAGCAGGCGGGCGGGCAGGTCGCCGTCGGTGACGATCGTGGTCCGTCCTGCGGTCGCGCCGTGCTCCGTGCTCACGCCGGGGAGCCTGCCACCGCCTCCGCAGCGCCGGCGCGGGACCCCCGCACGATCGGCGCAAGACCGGTGTGCTCAGCGGGGCAGGACCAGCGTGGCCGTGGTGCCGCGGCCCTCGGTGCTGACCAGCTCCAGCCGGCCGCCGTGCGCGGTGGCGATGGCCCGGGTGATCGCCAGGCCCAGCCCCGCGCCGGGCACCGACCGGCGCACGTTCGACGCGCGGGTGAAGCGGGTGCCCAGGCCGGCCTGCTCGGCGGCGGGGATGCCGACACCGGTGTCGGTGACGGCCACCCGCACCTCAGGACCCGCTTGCTCGACGCCGATGTGGACCCGCCCGCCGCGGGGGGTGAACTTGACCGCGTTGGACACCAGGTTGTCCAGCGCCTGGCCCAGCCGAACGGCGTCGCCGGGCACGACCGGGCCGGCTGCCGGGGCGCGTGCGGTCAGGGTCACGCCCGCGGCGGCCGCGGTGACCCGCGCGGACTCCTCGGCGGCGCGCACCAGGGCGCCGAGGTCGGCCTCGCCGGGCTCGAGCGGGAACCGGCCGGCGTCGACCTGGGCGGTGAACAGCAGGTCGCCGACCAGCCGCTCGAGCCGGGCGGCGTTGCGCGCGACGACGTCCAGGTGCCGGCGCGGGCCGGCGCCGAGCCCGGGGTCGTCGAGGACGAGCTCGAGGTAGCCCAGCACCGAGGTCAGCGGGGTGCGCAGTTCGTGGCTGACCAGCGCCACGAACTGGTCCTTGAGCCGCTCGGCCTCGCGGGCGTCGGACACGTCGGTGCCGACGAAGGTCCAGCCGCCGGAGCCGTCGTCGTCGGCCCGCGGGGTGACCGCCACCGACACCGTGCGGCGGGTGCCGTCGGCGGCGACGTAGGTCCAGTCGCGGACGTCGCTGCCCCGCTCGGCGGCGGCGCCCACCAGCGCGGACAGCCCGCCGCCGGCGAGCTCGGTGGGGTCGTGGAAGTCGGTGATCCGCCGCTGCCGGACGACGTCGGCACGCGGGAGGCCGAGCAGCCGCTCGGCACCGGGGTTCCACACGCGGACGACGCCGTCGCGGTCGGTGCCCACGACCGAGTGCCGGGTGATCGCGTCGACGACGCCGGTCATCGTGGCGGCCCGGGCGCGCAGCATCCGGGTGGCGACGGCGAGCTCCTCGCCGCGGTCGGCGACCAGCGCGGCGAGCGCGGCCCGCTCGGCCTCGAGCTCGGCCACCCGCGCGCGCAGCGCGGCGAGCTCGGCCCCGGTCCCGGTCACGGGGGAGGGGTCGGCCCGTCCGGCCCGCGGCTGCAGCCGGCGCGCGGCCGGGTCACCCGGCCAGGGGAGGGCCGGACGCGGCAGCGCCCCGCCGGGCGGACCCGGCGGGGCGCTGCAGGTGGTGCGGGGTGCGGCTAGGAGCTGGTCGCCTGGCTCTGCACGGACTCGCGGGACTGCTGGGCCTGGCCCTGCACGTCCTGCGCGGCCGACTGGCCCTCCTGCTTGACCGTCTGGGCGGCGTCCTGGGCGGTGCCCTTGACCTCCTGGACGGCCTGCTGGGCGGCCGGCTTGAGCTGCTCGCCGACCTCCTGCGCGGCCTGCTTGGCCGGGGCGAGGAGCTGGTCCTTGTGCTCGCGGACCGCGGCCTCGGCCTGCTGGGCCAGCTCCTGCTCCTTCTGCGTGGCCGGCAGCAGGCTGCTCACCAGCCAGCCGACGCCGAAGGCGATGAGACCGGCCGCGAGGGGGTTGCCCTGCGTCTGGCGGATCACCGCGTCGGGCGCCTGCTGCACCGCCGAGGCCGCCTGCGAGGCGGCGTCCTGCACGGTGCCCGCCGCGCTGGACGCGGCGCCCTGCACCGAGCCGGCCACGTTCTGCGCCGTGCCCTGCACGCTGCCGGCCACGTTGGACGCGGTGCCCTGCACCGAGCCCATCGCGTTGTGCGCCGCGCCGCCGGCCGAGGAGCGGCCGTGGTGGGCCGAGCCCATCACGGCGTCCTTGGCGCGCGAGAAGCGGCCCTTGGCCGCGCTCATGCGCCGGTCGACGACGCGGGCCGGGTTGACCTTCTCGTTGAGGGCGTCGACGTCGTAGCTCAGCTCGCGCCGCGTCTCCTCGATCTGCCGCCGGATGACTTCCGGGTCACTGCTGGTCATGTCTGCTCCAGAGAGGTGGGGGGCCCGCAGGCCCGCGGGTCAGTTGGGCTTGAGGGCGCCGGGGACCTGCTGGAGGGTGTCCACGGTCCGTTCGGGCTTCGGGTTGACCTGCCGGAACTTCTTGCGGCCCATGGCGAAGGCGACCGCGCCGATGATCCCCCAGAGGACGGCCACGATCAGCGCCGACCAGCTGTGGCCCACCAGGTGCGACAGCGCCCACCACAGCGCGATGCTGAGGAAGATCACCGTCATCAGCCCGGCGAGGCCCGCGGCGCCGAACATGCCCGCGCCCTGGCCGGCCTTCTTGGCCTCGACCCGCATCTCGGCCTTGGCCAGCTCGAGCTCCTGGCGCATGAGCACCGAGAAGTCCTTGGTGACCTCGCCGATCAGCTGACCGACCGAGACGCCGTCGACGTCGGGCCGGCCGGCCTCGGTCGTCGGGGTGCCGAGGTCCCCGGCGTGCGCGCCCGTCGAGGCGCCGTAGGACTGGTCGGTGTAGGCGCTGCTGCCCTGGCCCTGGTCGTAGGTGGGCGGGACGGCGTAGTTGGCCTGCGGGGGCTCCGGCGGGTAGCCCGACTGGCCGCTCACCGGCGTCGCGCCGGAGTACGGGGAGGACATGGCTCAGACCCCCGTGCCCGGACGGCGGGTCGGGTCGTCCCAGCCGGCGGGCGTCGTCGGGGGCACGACCCCGCCGGCCGGCGGCGTCGTCCCGTACGGGGGAGGCGGCAGCGGGGTGCCGGTGGTCGACGGCGTCTCGCCGTACCCGCCGGTGGTCCCGTAGCCGCCCGAGGTGGTCGTCTCGTAGGTGGTCGTCGTCTCGTAGCCGGAGTAGGCCGGCGCCGGGTCGACGTAGTTGCTGGTGCCGTAGGTCGTCGTGCCCTGCTGCCGGCCACCCGAGGAGGAGCCGTCGCTGTGCGCGGCCTTGACCCCGCTGGTCAGCCGGCCGGCGAGGACACCGGCGAGGGCCGCGCCGAGGAGGAAGCTGCCGGGACGGCGCCGCGCGAAGCTGCGGACGTCCTCGAGCAGGTCGCCCGGCTCGCGGTTCTGCAGCATCCGGGCGAACTCCTCGACCCGGCCGGCGCCCTGCTCGATCAGGTCGCGGGCGGGGCCGGGTGCCGGCGCGTTGCCCTGGACCATGCCGCGCAGCTGCTCGGCGAGGCTGGACAGGCTCTGCCCGGCCTTCTGCTGCTGGGAGACCACCTGCTGGCGCACCTGGGTGCGGCCCTGGTCGACCAGGCCCTGGGCCTGGTACTTCGTCTCCGAGACCACGTTCTTCGCCTGGTCGGCGGCGGTCGAGGCGACCTGGCTGCCGGCCTGCTTGGCGGTCTCGCCGACGTTGCGGGCCTCGTCCTTCGCGACGTCGGAGGTGGACGGCGACCCGGTGGTCGTCGTGGTGGTCGTCGAGGTCGTACTCGTGTCCCCGTAGCCGGTCGCGCCCGAGCTGGGCGGCGGCGGGAGGGGAGCGTCGATGGAGTGGGTCATCGTTCCTCCTGAGTGGATCTCGGTCGGCGGTTCGCTACCCGGGAATGGATCACGCACACATCGCCGGGCGACGACCGTCGCCCGGTCGTGTGCGGGTGGAGCCCGGTCTGCACCCGTGCGGGTGCCGGCCGGTGAGCCGTGGGGAAGTGCGGTCGGGCGCCGTCGGGACCAGCGGCGCGTCCGGTGACGGCGCCGGGGACGGCGTCGTTCCCGCGGGCCACCGGCTACCCGGACGGCGGGGTACGGAAACCGGGCCGGGCCGCCCATCGGACGCAGGTAAGGTGAGCCTTCCCTGATCCGAGGAGGGCCCGTGGCCGACCAGAACCCGCGCCGCCGGCGCACCCCCCGCACCGGCACCGTGGTGCGCACCACCCGGCCGACGCCGCACGTCGTCCGCGTCGTCCTGGGCGGGGACGGGCTGGCCGGGTTCGCCCCGCAGCACACCGACTCCTACGTCAAGCTGCTCTTCCCGCCCGCCGGGGCGCCCTACGCCGCGCCCTTCGACCTCGACGAGGTGCAGGAGCGGCTGCCCCGCGAGCACTGGCCCTCCACCCGCACGTACACGGTGCGCTCCTGGGACGCCGCGGCCGGCGAGCTGACCATCGACTTCGTCGTCCACGGCGACGAGGGCGTGGCCGGGCCGTGGGCACTGGCCGCGCGGCCGGGCGACACCCTGCAGATGTTCGGTCCCGGCGGCGCCTACACCCCTGCCGCCGACGCCGGGTGGCACCTGCTGGCCGGCGACGAGACGGCGCTCCCGGCGATCGCCGCCGCGCTCGGCGCACTGCCCGCCGACGCCCGCGCGGAGGTCTTCGTCGAGGTCGCCGGGCCGGAGGAGGAGCAGCCGCTGCCCGGTGGGCCGGGGGTGCGGGTGACCTGGGTGCGCCGGGGCCCCGCGCCCGGGGTCGCGCTGGTGGCCGCCGTCGTCGGGGCCGACCTGCCCGGGGGCGACGTCCACGTGTTCGTGCACGGCGAGGCCGGTGCCGTCCGCGAGCTGCGCCGCTTCGTCCGGTCCGGGCTCGGCGTGCCGCGGGAGCGGATGTCGGTGTCGGGTTACTGGCGGCTGGGCAGCACCGAGGACCGCTGGCAGGCCGAGAAGCGCGAGTGGAACGCCGCCGTCGAGGCCGAGGAGGTCGGTCTCGGCGTCGCCTGACCCGGGGGGGGGGGGGGGGGGGGGGGGGGGGGGGGGGGGGGGGGGGGGGGGGGGGGGGGGGGGGGGGGGGGGGGGGGGGGGGGGGGGGGGGGGGGGGGGGGGGGGGGGGGGGGGGGGGGGGGGGGGG
>NZ_JBJGYY010000009.1:0-139050 GCF_054050235.1 Geodermatophilus sp. SYSU D00696
CCACACCCCCCCCCCCAACCACCCCCCCCCCCCCCCCCCACCCCCCCCCCCCCCCCCCCCCCCCCCACCCCACCCCCCCCCCCCCCCCCCCCCCCCCCCCCCCCCCCCCCCCCCCCCCCCCCCCCCCCCCCCCCCCCGGCCGGCCGGCGAGGGTGAGGTGGGCCGCCTCCTCGGGAGGGACCTCGAGCGGATCGAGGGGCTGGTGGGGGTACCGCCCGGTGTCGTGCTGCCAGGCCCGGAAGGCCGCGGCGGTGACGGCCAGCCAGCCGGCACCCAGCGCCCAGCCGGCGAGCACGTCGGAGACGAAGTGCACCCCCAGGGCCAGGCGGGTGAACCCGACTCCCACAACGAGGAGCGCCGTGGCGGTGACCAGCCACGGCCGCGTCCGGCGCCGGACCGCCGGCAGGGCGACGAGGAGGAGCACTCCCCACGTCACCAGGGCGGTCATGGCGTGCCCGCTGGGGAAGCTGGCGTTGGACGGCGTCTGCACGACCGGCGACTCGACCACCGGCCGGGCCCGGTCGACGACGGCCTTGGTCACCGGGCCGAGCACCCCGAGCCCCAGCCCCGTCGTCGCCACGAACGCCGCCAGCCGCCGTCGCCGGCGGATCAGGAGGAAGACGGTGGCGAGCACCAGCAGCAGCACCGCAGTCCCGGTGCCACCCAGGTCGGTCACGGCGGAGAGCGTCGTCACGAGCGCCGGGGATCGGCTCACCTCCTCGTTGAGCGCGCGGACGACCTCGCCATCGAGGGCGGTCAGTGGCGCCCACGAGCGCTGCACCAGCAGCCACAGCAGCAGGAACGGGACCAGACCGACGGCGACGGCGGCCCAGCCGAGCACGGCGCGCACGCCGAAGCGGCCGATCCCGGCGGTGTCCGCCGAGGTGGTGCGCGGGGCGAGGTCGTGTCGCATCGTCGGTCCTCCACGGGTTCCGGTCGGTGTTCCTCCGTGCGACCGCAGGCGCGCCGCCCGGCCCGGCGGCGCGCCTGCGTGGTGAGGGGCTCGTCAGTCGACGTTCTCGAGGACCTCCACGTCGTCGGCGACGACGTAGGGCTCCTGCTCCCACTCGGCGAAGAGCGCGTCGTCGAGGTCGACCCCCAGGTCCTCCTCGGCCTCAGCGATCACGAACCTCTCCTGCACCGTGCCCGTCACCTCGACGGTGGTCTCCGGCGACAGCTGGGCGTCTCCGGCGGCGCCGACGACGAGCAGCGAGTCCACGGTGGTGTCGTCGGTGCCGGCGATGGTGAACGCCTCGGGGGTGATGACCTCGTCGACGTCGGCCGACAGCGTGACCTGCTCGCTGGTGTACTCGCCGAGACCCTCGTGGAAGTCGGTGTCGTAGGGGCCCTCGTAGGCTTCCGCGACGGCGGACTCCTCCTCGACGACGTCCTCGACGTCGGTGCCGGTCTCCGATCCGGCCGTGTCACTGCACGCGGACAGTCCCACGGTCGAGACGGCGGCGAACGCCGCGACGGCGACGCGGACGCTCTTGGGCGTGGTCGGGGTCGTGCGCATGGTTGCTCCTCCTGCCGGTTCGGATCCGGCATCGACGACTGCACGTCCACCGTGCCCACGGCCCGACGGCCCCGACTCGGACCACGACGGGTCGTCATCGAGCTGACAAGCGGCCCCCGCCGGGATCCGCGGCGGTGTGACACCGAGGTGACGGCGCCGCGGCTGGAGGTGATCGGCAGTCACCGCCGCGGGCCCTCGGCGACGTCTCGAGCCCGCCGATGGCGCGACCGGGGCCAGCGGGGGTCGCTCCTCCCGGTGCGGACGGCGCCGTCGGCACCTGGCGGTCCGTTGCCGCCGTCCCCGCCCGGAACGGTCGTGGAACCGACGGCGGACCCTCAGCGATCGCGTCGCCGGGGTCGTGCTCTCAGGTCCGCACCCGGCGATCGGATCGGTCACCGGGCGCCGGGCACCGGCTCAGGCGTCACCGCTCCCGCCACGGCCCCCGGCGGGGGCTCCCCTGCTGGGTGCGCGGTGCGGATGCGCCGACCGGGCCAGCCGGCGGTCGATCCCAGCAGCGTGAGGATCGCGGGCGTGAGAACGGGCCGGATGAGGAAGGTGTCGATGAGGAGGCCGACGGCCATCGTGAAGGCCACCTGGCGGAAGGAGGCGAGCGGGATGATCGCCACCATCGCGAACGTGGCGGCGAGGATGAGCCCGGCGGCGCTGATCGCCCGGCCGGTGGCCGGAAGGGCCAAGGCGATGGCCCGCGCCAGGCGATGGCGGGCGGCCCGCTCCCAGATCGCCCCGACCGCGAAGACGTTGTAGTCCGAACCGAGGGCCAGGAGCAGGACCGCCGTGGTGAAGGGGACGTAGAAGGTCAGCCCCGGATCGTTCCGGAGGTCCTGGAAGACGAGCACCGTGAGACCCACCGCGGCCGCGACGCCCAGCGCGCTGCACGTCAGCAACGGCACCGGTGCCACCAGGGCGCGCAGGTAGACCGTGAGGATCACCAGCTCCACGACCAGCGCCGCGGCCAGGATGAGCCACAGGTTCTCGCGCGTCAGCTCGACGAGCTCCGCGGCGATCACCGTCTGACCGGTCACGGCCACGGTCGCGTCGTCGACCCCGGCCTCGAGCAGCAGGTCGGGGAGCCGGTCCCGCAGCTCCCGCAGGTCCGCGAGGGCATCAGCGGCCAGGGGATCGCTGTCGAGGATGACGACGAACCGTGCCGCGTCCCCGTCCTCGGCGAGGAAGATGCCGAACTCGTCGTCGACCGGGTTCTGTGCCGGGCCCAGCACCTGTGCCACTCCGGGCTGCTCGGCGATGGCCGCCTGCAGCGCATCCAGGGCGGTCCGCTGGCTGGTGACGTCCACTCCCTCGAGGAGGACCTCGGTCGGCGCGACCACCCCGCGGATGCCGGCCTCCTGGAGCACCTCGGCCCCCAGCTGCACGGGATCGCCGGAGGGCAGACCGGAGGCGAAGGAGACGTCGAGGCGCATGTGCAGGACCGGCAGCGCGGCCAGGGCCAGCAGCGTCCCGCCGAGCAGGGTCGCCACGGCCGCACCCCGCCGGTCGACGACGAGACGGACCAGCCAACTGGCTCGGCGCGAGGACGTGCCGGGGGCGGAGCCGCGGGCCGTCGCCATCCGACGAGGGGCGAACAGGGTCCTGCCGAGCACGGCGAGCAGCGCCGGCACCAGGGTCAGGGAGACCAGCAGGCCGACGACGACGGTGAGCGAGAGGGCCGGTCCGAAGGCCTGGAACAGCTGGAAGTCCGCCACCAGCAGGGCGGCCGTCCCGCCGGCGACGGTGATGCCGGCGACGGTGACGATCGGGCCCTCGGTGGCCAGGGTGCACCGGGCGGCCTCGATGCGGTGCAGGCCGCGCTCGAGGTGTGACCGGAACCCGGTGAAGAACAGCACGCAGTAGTCGGTCACCACGCCGATCAGCAGCGCCGCAGTCAGCGGGCGCAGCTGGTCGGGGAGCGCGAACCCGAGGACCCCGGCGAGGAACTCCAGCAGCCGGACCGTCACCAGGTACCCGATGCCGGCGACGAGGAGGACCACCACGGGGGCGACGACGGACCGGAAGGTCAGGGCCACCACGACGGCGATGAGCACGAGGGTCGCGATCTCGAACAGGTGCAGTCGTGACTCGAGGTGGTGCACCTGGCGGACCTGCGCCGGGACGACACCGGTGACGTAGGTCTGCACGGACGGGTCCCGGGCGAAGTGCGCGGCGTACTGCTCGGCCAGCTCGACCCTGTCCTCGAGCGCGATGCCCTCGGTGGTGTAGAGGTAGGTGACCGCGGTCTCGGGGGTGGCCGTGGGAACCGGCACCGCTGCCTCGACGCGGGTGCGGCCGGGTCCTGCCGGGTCCCGCATCGAGGCCTGGGTCGTGGCCAGGGCGTGCACAGCGACGTCGGCACGGGTGAGGACGTCCAGGCCGTCCGGGTCGTGCACGACCACCGAGGTCTCGGAGAGGGCAGGGACGCGGAACTCGGCCAGGGAGCGCTCCAGGACGGCGACCGCCGGGCTGTCGGCCGGCAGGAGGCTGCCGATGTCACCGCCGCCGCCGTCGCCGTCCCCGGGGAGGACAGCGGTGGCGACCACCGCGGCCGCGACCCAGGCGCCGATCACCAGCCAGCGCGCCCACACGACGGCGACCCGCAGGGCCCGACCGGGCAGGTGCACCAACCGGCGCAGCCGGCTCGGGGACGGCGCGGCACCGTGCTGCTGGGACATCACGACCCCCAGGGGAGAGCCCCGGACGGCCCGGGATGGTCGGGTGGGGAACGGCACACTCCGGGCACGACGTCGGCCTGGGGGCCGGTCGGCCGGGTCATCGCCCCGACGAGGAGGTCACCCGGTGGGCGAGGCGCCCGCGGAGGACGGCTCGGGTGGTGCCGACGGCACCGGTGGGGTCGACGGCAGGCGGGTCGGGTCGGTGGCGCTCTCGCCACGCGGGATGTCGACCCGGCAGGCGGCCAGATCCCGCTCCAGTTGGTCCCGGAGTGGCTGGAGCTCGTGGACGACCGCGTCGAGTCGCCCCGCATCGAGGGCGAGCAGGGCGCTGCCCAGGTCCTCGATGGCGACGTAGGCCCGTTCGGCGGCCTCCACGGCGCGCAGGCAGGCCACGGAGATGCTCACCTGCCCCTCGGGGCCCGGCGAGGAGTCCTGCCCGGGGACGTCCGCCGTGGCGGTGGGCGCGGCGACCGTCCCGGCTGTGTCGTCGCCGGCTGTGTCGTCCCCGGCGAGGGTGGTGATGCCCGCGCCGAGCAGCCCACCGAGGGCCAGGCCCAGGACCAGGAGCCCCACCCGGAGCCATCGGCCCGTGCTCCGCGGGTCCTCGTGGTGGTGGTTCGGTGCGCCACGGTCCCCGTCCATCACCGGTGCCCTCGGTGCTCGGGTCCTGGTCCGGCGGGGACGGGGCAGCCCGGCGTCACGTCTGCCGCGGCGGCGGCCGCAGGGGCGCCCCCCGCCGGATGGGGGAGGGACCGGCACTCCCCGGACGGGTCGAGCACGAGCAGGATCGCCGAGACGGTGCCCGTCCAGGAGGTGCCGGTCCTGGCATCGGGAGCCGCTCGGTGCACCTCGAAGCCGGGCGTGGTGGGGATCCGGTCGTCGACGACGAGAGGAACCGGCCTGCGTGGCCGCACCGGAGCCGGCGCAGGAGCACGCCGTGGGGGAGTGCGGCGGTCCTCGAGGAGTCGAGCGCACAGCTCGGGCCGGACGTGGATGGCGACCGGCTCTGCCGTCCCCGGCCGCCACGCCTCCCGGAGGAGGTCACCGGATGCGTCCCCCGGCGACTCCGACACACCGGCCGGCGCGGCCTTCGGGGAGTGCCCCCGTCGCCAGGCGTCCTGTCCGACTCCGAGGCGGTCGGCCCCGCCGATGGCGCGGGCCGGCGGACGGGCGTCCACGGTTCCCGGGACGGTGGTCACAGCCATGGTCGCTCCTCCAGAGTGGCGGGTCGCGGTGTCCGACGGCGGCCGCGGTCCACGGATGCCCCGGACGGCGAGGCGGACAGGGGATGTCGCGCCGTTGTCGCGGAGCTGTAATGGCCCCGCAGCACAGGACCCGTCCGGCCGGCAGACCCGCGGCGCGGACGGTGGCCGTGGAGCGGACGACGCGACGTGGCCTCACGCTTCGCGCGGCGGGAGCCAGGGCGGCGCTGGTGAGCGTCCGCTGTTCGCCGGTGCCGGCGGTCGGATCCTCACCGCGGACTGCGCGCGTGTCCCGTCGTGGCCAGGGCTGTCTCGGATCTCGTGGCTGGAGCCCTGCCGACCGACCACTGGTCGGCCTGTCCGCGAGACCTGGGTGGAGATGGCCGGCGGAGGCTCGACGTGCACACGGGGCCGACGGACGGTCCGCCAGGACGATGACCGGTCCGCGGCCTCCGGGTCCGGACGCAGCGTCTCCGGGTGCCAGCGAGCGGCACTCACGGAGTCATCAGCCCGTCCGGCCCAGCCGCGGTCGCTCGTGCCAGTGCGCCGGCTGCTGCCGAACACGCCGGCGTCGGGTGCACCGGCCCACTCCACCCGGCGGCGGCTCGCCGCGGACCCCGCCCAGGTGAGTGTGGCCGGGGGTATCGGTGCCCGCCCGTCGCGCGTGCGGCAGCGGACGAGATGGACGACGAGACGGCGGAACAGCACGCTGCCCTCCGGCGTCATCGGGACCCTGCTCGACGACTCGTGACCGAGACGAGGGCTCCTCGCCGGGGTACGCCTCGGCGAGGTTCCCGTCGCGATCGTGCGGTCGGTGCCGCAGACAACCGAGGGCCGGGGGTAGCAGGACATCGTCCGGGATCGGACCGGATTCGGCAGTCGCGGACGCGGGTCGAGCTCCGACGGGCCCGGAGGTCGCTGGCTGGGTGCGGGTCGGCGCCGATCGCGAGGACGACCGGAGGCCTCTCACGCGATCACAGCAACTGCTCCCCGGCGAGCACCGCCTCGATGAGCGCGGTCGCCTGCTCGCCGGTCACCCCGGGCACGACAGCCTCCGGCGGGTGGTAGGTGCGCTGGATGCCGAAGGAGACCTCGTTGTAGTAGGCGGTCTGAGGTCGCGGAGCGGCCTGCTCGAGGGATTCCCGGATCAGCGGCGCCTGCGGGAACGCCTCGATCACCTCCGGGTCGTCGTAGACCGCGGCGGAGGAGGCGGGGTTGCCGTTGGTGATGAAGTAGTAGGCCTGGTTCTGGTCGGAGACGATGCACTCGGCCGCGTCGAACGCCAGGTCGGGATGGCGGCTGAACGCGCTCACGCCCAGGTTGATGCCGCCGTAGGGCGGGCGCGCGGGGTCGTCGGCGTTCACCCGCGGGTACATCGCCCACCCGTAGTCGGCCGGGACCGACGGGCCGAGCGTGCCGGCCTCCACGGCGGTCAGGGCGCGCGGCCAGACGAACGGCCAGTTGACCATGAACCCGCCGTCGGGTCCCTCGAACGCGTTGGCCGAGGCGTCCTCGTTCTCGCCGGAGAACGCCGGCCCGGCGACGCCCGAGGTCGCGACCGCGTTCATCACCTCGGCTGCGCGCACCCCGGCGTCCGAGGTCAGGCCCAGCTCGATCCGCCCGGGGTCCTCGGCGTGCTCGGTGATGATCGAGCCGCCGGCAGACTCGATGAGCGCGTTGAGCCACACGGTCAGCGACTCCGCCCGGGCGCCCTGGGCGCCGATGTCGGTGCCGGTCCGCTGGGCGGCGTCGACGATCTGGTCCCAGGTCACCGGCTTGGACATGTCGAGGCCGGCGGCCTCGGCGACGGATGTGCGGTACCAGAGCAGCTGGGTGTTGGCCCAGAACGGCACGGCGACCACCTCCCCGTCCCAGGTCGAGGCCTCGACGGCGCTCTCGACGACGCCGTCGGTGACGCGGTCCTCGACGTCCTCGGGCACGTCGGCGAGGAAGCCGGCCTGGGCGAACTCCGGGATGTACGGCGGATCGAGGCTCATCAGGTCGATGGAGTCGTCCTCGGCCGCCAGCCGGCGGACCAGCTGCTCGCGCTGGGCGTTCGCGTCGCGGGGGAGCCGGGAGGTGCGGATCTCGTAGGCGCCGTCGGCGGCCTCGGTGCACCGGCGCGCGATCTCGGCCTGCCCGCCCGAGTCGGGGTTGGTGTACCAGGTGAGCGTCGGGGCACCGTCGCCGCCACCCTCATCGCCGCAGGCGACGAGCGTCGCCGCGACCAGGACGCCGGCGAGGAGGCTGCCGGCACGCCGGCAGGCAGCTGGAGCACGGGGACCGGCCCCGGCCGTCCGGGCCGGGCGGGTGTTGTCGACGGGGAGCACCGCGTTCACCTCTGGTCGTCGTCCTGTCGGGGCCGGTCCGGCGAAGGGGGAGGCGCCGGACCGGCGCTTCCACCGTCACCCCTCGACGGGCACCGCAACCTCTGGTCGCCGCAGTCGTCAGCGGCCTGTCACACCACGGCGGGATCAGGAGGGGGGATGTGACGGCTGTGTGACCGCCGGGGGAGTCCGCATGTCCTGCGCTGTCCGGGTCGAGGACGGTGACGGCGGGGCCCTCCTCCCGCGCTCCGGGCACGCCCGGGTGGAGCGCGGCCGGTGCGACCGCCGTCGATGCGATGCGGTGCCCCTCCCCGCACGCGGGCCGGCCGAGGGGTCGGTAGCCGTCGTCTCGGCGGTCGATGACCAGGTGAGGGCGACGCGTCGGTCCCGCTGTGGTCACAGCCCCGTCACCCAGCCCATCCCCGTCGTTGCGAGCGTGTGACGAAGCCGGCCGGGAACGCGACGTGGCCCGTGCGCTGGGCAGCCCCCTGCCGAGCCGATGACCACCCCAGGTGCGTCGCTCGCCGACCGCTTCCCACACCGACCGAGGAGGACCCATGGCCACGATCCGATCCCGGACCGGCCGAGTGCTCACCGCCGCGGCCATCGCTGTGTCGACCGGCCTGGGCCTGACCGCTTGTGGCGACGACCAGCAGGACCGGGGGACGACGCTCGAGGACATCAACGAAGAAGGCGCCGAAGACCTCGGTGACCTCGACGACCTGCAGGACGACGCCTCCGAGCAGGACATCGCCGAGGCACCCAACGAGGACGACACCGTCGCCTTCTTCGACGACCCCGGGGCGTTCACCGACGAACCGGTGACGGTCCGGGGCGAGATCGTCGAGGTGCTCGACCCGCAGGCCTTCGTGATCGGCCAGGGCGACATGGCGACCCTGGTCACCCGACCGACGATGAACGGCGTGACGCTGCTGCCGGGCTACACCGCGCAGGTCACCGGCGACGTCGGGACGTTCATCCTGCCGGAGGTCGAGGAGGACCTCGGGGTCGACCTGGTCGACGAGGGCTTCGCGGTCTTCGAGGACGGCCCCTACATCGCCGCGGTCGACGTCAACCTGCTCGACGAGGACTGAGGGCGGTCGGAGCGCGCCGTGGACGGTGTGCTGACGACCACCCAGAGCGTCGTCGGTGCGCTCGTGCTGGCGGTGCTGCTGGCCGGACTCCACCTGGCCGCGCCGCGCATCCGGTGGCTGCCGCTGGTGCCCGAGCGGGCGACCGCATCCTTCGCCGGCGGGCTCGCCGTCGCCTACGTCTTCCTGCACCTGTTGCCGGAGATCGCGGAGGGCAACGAGGCGGTCGGGGAGGCTCTCGGTGACGTGGTAACGCCGACGCCGCTGGTCGACCTGGGCGTCTTCCTGGTGGCTCTCGGTGGCTTCGCGGCGTTCTACGGCCTCCAGCGGCTGGCCGACCGGCGGGCACCTGCCCCCTCGCGCACGCCTCAGGGCCAACCGCTGCGGGCGGACGAGCCGGCCGGCGTCTACTGGCTGCACCTCGGGGCGTTCACCGTCTACAACGTCCTGATCACCTACACGATGGCCCTGCGGCTGCGCACGGGCCTGGCGTTCGCCCTGCTCTTCACCGTCGCGATGGGACTGCACTTCGTGCTGACCGACCGGTCCTTGGAGGAGCACTATCCCCAGCGCTTCGCCCGCTCCGGCCGGCTGGTCCTCGCCGCCGCCCTCGTCGTGGGGTGGCTGCTGGACGCCTTCTTCGCGCCGACGAGCGCCCTGCTCGTCGCGGTGCTGACCGCGCTGCTCGGCGGCTCCATCCTGCTCAACGTCTTCAAGGAGGAGCTGCCGGCCACCGGGCGATCCAGCTACCCCTGGTTCCTCACCGGACTCGTGCTCTACGCCGCTCTGCTCACGGTGGTCACCGCGCTGGGGGAGTGACTCCGGTCCGGTTGCGCGGCCGGGGGTCCGGTCGGCGCCCGGACATCAGCAAGAGACCGCCGTTCCCGTCACCGAACGGCCCGGCGGTGCCGGCTGCGGCGATCGGCCTCGCGGTCGGCGCCCGGTGGGGAGGCGGAGAGCCTGCGGCCGCCGACCGGGAGGGGAACGTCGGCCGGGACGCGGAGGACGAGGTGGCCGACGGCGCTCTCACCGGGGCCCGTCCGTGGTGTCCTGCACGTATCCGTCGGGCGGAACGCCTGGGGCTTCGGACAGCCACCGGCTCGTCCCGGCCGGGTCGCGCCGGCGCAGCTCGGCGACGAGCATGCACCGCCACGCGTGCCGGACGCCGCTGTCCTCGTCGCGGGACGGGCCCATGCCGGTCAGGTCGCGCCACTCGGCGAGCAGGACGTCGACCGGTAGCGAGCGGAGGAAGTCGTGCACCGACTCCGCGTCCGGCTGCGGGGTGACGGCCGGCACGGACGCGTGCGGACCCGGCTCACACACCGACCCGCCCCACCAGCCGATGGCGATCGCCGGTGCCAGGACGCCGGCGAGCAGGCCGAAGGGGAGCAGGCCGAGGGCCGCGGTTCCCGCGACGGCCGCCGGGAGGAGCGCCGCGTGCGCGGCGACCAGGGCCGGGTGCGGCAGGGGCGGCAGGTCGGGGATCGACGCCCGGTGCAGCAGCCGGACCGAGCCACCCGCGAGCGCGGCGAAGGCCGCCCCGACGGCCAGGGACGGTCCGGGCGACAGCAGTGCACCGAGCACGACCAGCGGTGCGAGGACGACCACCGCGACCGGCCGCAGGGCGCGCAGGAGAGCGGACCCGAGGCCGTGGGTCCCCGACGACACCCGGACTCCGCTGGCCGCCATGGGGGTCCTCCGTCCGGGGTGGGGAGTGCGCCGTCGACCGGGGACGTGCTCCGCGGGCTGCCCGTCCTCACCTGCCCGGGCGAGATGTCATCACCTCGTCATGCAGGCGCCCGCACCGCTGGCGGCGTGACGCGGTCGTCGCTCGGGTCAGCGGGGCGTGGGGGTGCCGTCGTCCGTCGCGGGGGAGGTCGCGGGGGAGGAGGGCGGGCTCGGTTCGGCGGGCGCGACCGACCGGTAGTCGTCACGGTCCACCGGCCGGTCGCTGAGCCCGGCGTCGGTCGGGACCTCGACGGGCACGCCGTCCACGACGAAGCGGACGCCGGTGACGGTGGGCAGGTCGGTGAGCGTCCACACGACCTGTGCCACCGCGAGCAGCTGGTTGCCGCCGGTGATCCCGGCGAACCCGCGGGTCACCGCCACCGTCGCAGAGCCCTCGGGGCCAACGTCCTCCACGCCGACCACCTCGGGCGCCAGGGCGGTCCGGATCCCGCTGCCCACCTCGGCCCGGGACGGCCCCTCCACGAGCTCGTCGAGGGCTGACGCGGTCGTGGCCGCGTCGGTGCGCCGCTCGACGGGCGTGAGCTCGGCGCCGCGCACGAAGTAGACGATCAGCCGCGGCCCCGCGGCATCGGAGCCGTCCCCGGCCTGCGGCGCCGGCGCGGCCACGGGCGTGACCGGTTCGGGGTCGTCCTGCGGGCGGACCCCGCACCCCGCGAGCAACAGGGCAGCGACGAGCAACGTGAGCGCCCGTACGGCACCGCTCGGGCTCCTCATCGGACCAGTCGTACCGGGAGCTCGACCGCGAACCGGGCGCCACCGGACGGGCTCTCGTCCACGGTCACGGTGCCGCCCATCGCCTGCACGTGCCGCGCCACGAGCGCCAGGCCCAGGCCCGCCCCCTCCGTCCGGGTGCGGATGCTGCCGCTGCCCCGGGCGAACCGCTCGAAGATGCGGCTGCGCTCCTCCTCCGGGACCCCCGGGCCGTCGTCGTCGACCAGGACGCGGACGACGGCGTCCCCACAGCTGACGGTGACGCCGGTCAGGCCGCCACCGTGCTTGTCGGCGTTGTCCATCAGGTTGCCCAGGACCCGCTCGAGCCGGCGTTTGTCGGCGTGGATGACCGCCCGTGCAGCATCCTCGCCGATGTCGAGCCGGGGGGTCGTCCGGCCGGCGAGCCTGCGCCGGGCGAGGGTCTCCTCCACCAGGGCGGCCAGGCGGACCTCCTCCACGGCGAGGTCGGCGTTGCCCGCGTCGGCGCGGGAGATCTCCAGCAGGTCGGCCACCAGTCGCTCGAAGCGCACCACCTCCGCGCGCAGCAGGGACAGTCCCTCCCGGCCGTCGGGGGGCAGGTGGACACCACTGCCCTCGACCAGGTCGAGCGCACCCAGCATCGCCGTCAGTGGCGTGCGCAGCTCGTGACTGACGTCGGCGGCGAACCGGGCGTCGGCCCGGACCCGCGCCTCCAGGGCCGCGGCGGTCCGGTTGAACGACGAGGCGATGGGCGTCAGGGAGGGGTCCCCACGGGGATCGATGCGGGCCGACAGGTCGCCTCCGGCGATCGCCCCCGCGGCCGAGGCGATGCGCTGCAGCGGCCGGAGTGCCGGGCCGGTGATCCACCAGCCCACCAGGAACAGCGGCGGCAGGAGGCCGATGACCGCCACGGTGAGCACCACGCCGAGGACGCGGTAGGTCCGGTCGAGCTCGTCGAGGGGGAACACCTCGAAGTAGGCCTCGTCCAGCCCGGCGAGCGGGATGCCGACCACCATCACCGTGCTGCCGTGCACCTCGATCCGCTGCCGGGCCGGGGTGCCGTCCACGACCGTCTCGGCGAGCACGGCGGGGACGTCGTCGCGTCCGACGAGCAGCGACGTCGTCACCCACTCGCCGTCGTCGACGTACAGGGACACCGAGCCCGTCTCCCGGGGGAGCGCGGCCAGCAGCTGCGGCACGCTGAGACCCTCGGTGCCGAGAGCCCGTTGCACCTGTGCGGCGTTGTCCGCCGTCTGGATCAACGTGCTCCTCTCGCGCTGCACGAGCAGGTACTGGGAGACCGCGGTCCACACGGCCACCGCCAGCACGGCGGAGAGCACGACGGTGACCGCGGTGAAGGCGAGGGTGGCCCTCCCCCGGAGGGTGCGCCAGCGGCCCGTCCGGCGCCGGGTCGCTGCAGGTGCCTGCGTCGCGGGGGCGCCGGCGTCGGCCGGGAGCGACAGGTCCGGGTGGGACCGGATCGCGGTCATCCCGGGACGCGGTACCCCATGCCCCGCACGGTGGTCACCACGCTGGGGTTGCTGGGGTCCTCCTCGACCTTCTTGCGCAGCCGCCGGACGTGGACGTCCACCAGCCGGGAGTCACCGAAGTAGTCGTATCCCCACACCCGTTCGAGGAGCTCCTCCCGGCTGAGGACCCGTCCCGGATCTGCGGCCAGCTCGCACAGCAGGCGGAACTCGGTGCGCGTCAGGTCGACCGGCTGCCCGTCGCGGACCACGGTGCCCTCCTGGGGGGCGATCTCCAGGTCCCCGACGGTGATGCGCACCCGTGGTTCGGGGACGCGGGTCCGGCGGGCGAGGGCACGGATCCGTGCGGAGAGCTCCTTGGCGACGAACGGCTTGGACACGTAGTCGTCGGCGCCGGCCTCCAGCCCGGCGACGACGTCGTGGCTGTCGCCGCGGGCGGTGACCATGATGATGGGGACGTTGGAGGTGCGGCGGATCTCCCGGCACACCTCGAAGCCGTCCTTGCCCGGGAGCATGAGGTCGAGCAGGACGACGTCGAAGTCCCGCTCGCCGAGGCGCTCCAGCCCGGTCTCACCGCTGTCGGCCTCGACGACGTCGAGTCCCTCGCGCTGCAGGGTCATCTGCACGATGCGGCGGACCCTCGGGTCGTCCTCGACGATGAGCACGGATCTGGGCACGTCGGAGAGTCTGCTCACCCGGCTCCCCCTCCACCAGCCTTCCTGGAACGCTCTGGTCCGGTTCACGGATCCGCCCGGCACGGTGACCGGGTCTGCGCAGAGGAAACGTGACGGCGCCGGGATGTCACGGGACCGTCATCGACGCCGGCCCGGGCGGGCGCCGGGTGTGACGAACCGGTGACGCGGGCGCCCATCCGGTCCGGTCCGGTCTGGCCTCCGATGCGACGACCTCGTGACGAACGCCGCCGACCCGTTGGGCCGGCCGGAGGGGCGGAGCAGGCTGAGCTCCACCGGCCGGGAGGTGCCCGCCGGGTCGCGGAGAGGAGGGCTCGACGCGATGAGCGCCACCCGTTCTGACGGTCGGGACACCCGCGGGTCCCGCGGGGCCGCCACCGTCGCGCCGACACCCGGCGCGGCCTCCTTCACCGAGGCGATCGACCGCCGAACCGGTCGCATCCGTGCCCACGGTCGTCTCGACGGCCGTGCCGCGGACATGCTCCGCGGCACGGTGGACGCACTGCGGCAGGGCGGCTGCGCCGGGGTCGTCCTCGATCTCGGCGGCGTGCCCGCGGACGCCGTCGCCGTGGACGCCGTGCGTTCCCTGGAGGAGCACGTGGCCGCGGAGGGCGGTCACGTGGCGCTGGTGAACTGGCGCGGCTGAGGTTCCCCGCGGCCCGCCGCCCGGCCCTCGTCAGCGCGGTCCGGCGAGGAGCGCCCGGCAGGCCTCCTCGCAGCGCCGGCAGGCCTCCGCGCACACCCGGCAGTGCTCGTGCATCTCCGCGTGCGACCCGCACTCGTCGCCGCAGGCCCGGCAGGCGGCGGCGCACGCCTCGAGCACGGTCCGGGTGAGGTTCGCGTCGTAGCCGGTGTGCCGGGAGAGCACCCGGCCCGTGGCCTCGCAGACGTCGGCGCAGTCCAGATCGGTGCGGATGCACGTCGTGAGGTCGGCGACCATGTCCTCCGACAGGCAGGCGTCGGCGCACGCGGTGCAGGCCTGCGCACACTCGACGCAGGCCTCGATGCACTCCAGCAGCGCCTGGCGGTCGACCCCGCCCAGGTCCTCCGGATACGTCTCCAGCATCTGCCCGGCAACGGTCACGGGTTCCTCCTCGTGTCGGTGGCGGACGTCCGGTGCACGTCCGCGGGACACCGACCCAGTGCGCCCTACCCGCGCCGGCCGGTCAGCGCCGCGATGTCACAGAACCGTCATGAGCCTGGCCGCGCCCGTCGGGCCTGCGCGGGTAGGCGGGACGAGGCCCCGCACGAGGGGCCGCCGGACACGTCGGGGAAGGACGCGCGATGCCACGGATCGACCGCATCGCCGAGCCGTGGGGGACACGGACGCCGTACGGGCCGGGGGAGACCTGGCCGGTGCGGGTCGACCAGTACCTGGCCGACGGGCTCACCGAGGACGACGTCGACCGGTGGGTGCAGTCGGCGACGATCCTGCACAGCAACGGCGACGGCCTGGACATCGCGGTCAAGGACGGCCGCATCGTCGGTGTCCGGGGCCGCGCCGACGACCGGGTCAACCACGGCCGGCTGGGACCCAAGGACCTGTTCGGCTGGCAGGCCAACAACTCCCCGGACCGGTTGACCCGGCCGCTCATCCGGCGGAGCGGCGAGCTGGTGGAGACGGACTGGGACACCGCGATGGACGCCGTCGCCGGCCGCTGCCGCGAGCTGCTGGACGAGCGCGGGCCGAGCTCGATCGCCTTCTACACGACCGGGCAGCTCTTCCTCGAGGAGTACTACACCCTCGGGCTGATCGCCCACGGCGGCATCGGCACCAACCACGTCGACGGCAACACCCGGCTGTGCACCGCCACCGCCGCGGCGGCGCTGAAGGAGACCTTCGCCTCCGACGGACAGCCGGGCAGTTACACCGACATCGACCACTGCGACGTCATCTGCCTGTACGGCCACAACATGGCCGAGACCCAGACGGTGCTGTGGACCCGGGTGCTGGACCGGCTGGCCGGCCCGAACCCGCCGGCGGTGATCTGCGTGGACCCGCGCGAGACCCCGGTGGCGCGGGCGGCCACCGTGCACCTGGCCCCGCGGCCGGGCACCAACGTGATGCTGGTGAACGCGCTGCTCCACGAGATCGTCGCGAACGGCTGGGTCGACTCCGCGTACGTCGAGGCGCATTCCGTCGGCTTCGAGGAGCTGGCGGAGCGGGTGGCCGACTACCCGCCGGAGGTCGCCGCCGAGGTGTGCGACGTCCCGGCGGCGCAGATCCGCGAGGCCGCCCGGCTCATCGGCAATGCCGAGCGACTCATGTCGACGGTGCTGCAGGGTTTCTACCAGTCACACCAGGCCACCGCCGCGGCCGTGCAGGTCAACAACATCAACGTGATCCGCGGCATGCTCGGACGGCCGGGCTGCGGGATCCTGCAGATGAACGGCCAGCCCACCGCGCAGAACACCCGTGAGGCGGGTGCCGATGGCGACCTGCCGGCCTTCCGCAACTGGTCCAACGACAGCCACATCGCTGACCTGGCGCGGGTGTGGAACGTCGATCCGCTGGACATCCCGCACTACTCGCCTCCCACCCACGCGATGCAGATGTTCCGCTACGCCGAGGAGGGCTCGATCCGGTTCCTCTACGTCACCGCCACCAACCCGGCGGTGTCCCTGCCCGAGCTGGCCCGTATCCGGTCGGTCCTGTCCCAGGAGCGGCTGTTCCTGGTCGTGCAGGACATCTTCCTGTCCGAGACGGCACAGCTGGCCGACGTCGTCCTGCCGGCGGCCACCTGGGGGGAGAAGACCGGCACCTTCACCAACGTCGACCGGACCGTGCACCTGTCGGAGAAGGCCGTGGATCCGCCGGGGGAGGGGCGACCGGACCTCGACATCCTCGTCGACTTCGCGCGGCGACTGGACCTGCGGGACAAGGACGGGGCCCCGCTGGTCAAGTGGTCGGACCCGGAGGGCGCGTTCGAGGGCTGGAAGGAGTGCAGCCGCGGACGTCCCTGCGACTACACGGGCCTGTCCTACGACAAGCTGCGCGGGGGCAGCGGCATCCAGTGGCCCTGCAACGAGGAGCACCCCGACGGCAGCGAGCCGGGGGCGACGAGCGCGGGGCTGGGCGTCCTGCTGCTCACCGCCGCAGTGGCCATGCAGGTGCCCGCCGCCTCGGCCGCGGCCAGCAAGCTGGTCCCCGCTGCCGTCATGGGCCTGGCCGGGATCCGGTTCGCCGTCACCGGCGCCTACGAGCTCACCGGCTCGACGGTCTGGAAGACAGCCGCGGGCTGGGTGGGGCTGGCGCTGGGCGCGCTCGCGCTGTACGCGGCCCTGGCCCTCGAGCTCGAGGGCAGCGAACGGCGCACGGTCCTCCCGCTGGGCCGACACGGCGCCGGACGCTCCGCCGTCCACGGGCAGGGGACGCTCAGCGCGGAGGAACTGGCCGCGGAGGCCGGCGTCCGGCCCCAGCTGTGATCGGGCGACGGGAGGCGGCGGCTCCGTGACCACCGACGTCGTCCTGCTCGCCGCCGGCGCCCTCGGGCTGGCCGTCGCCGCCCTGTCGGGACGCCTGCGCCGGTGGCCGGTGTCCGAGCCCGTCCTGGCTCTGGTGCTGGGGGTCGTGCTCGGCCCGGCCGTGCTCGGGATCGTCGACGCCCCGCCGCTGACGGAGGACACGACCTGGCTGCACACGGCGACCCGGCTGCTCCTGGCCATCTCGGTGATGGCGGTGGCCCTGCGCTACCCCGTGCGGAACGCGCGGGCGAACCTGCGTCCCGTGCTCCTGCTCCTGGCCGTCGCCATGCCGGTGATGGCGGTCGTGACCGCGGGGCTGGCGGCGGCCGTGCTGGGCGTGGGGCTGGGCACCGCGGCGCTGATCGGTGCCGCCCTGTGCCCGACCGACCCCGTCCTGGCCTCCAGCGTCGTCACCGGCGGTCCGGCCGAGCAGGACCTCCCGGCCCGCGATCGGCAGGTGCTGTCCCTGGAGTCCGGCGCCAACGACGGGCTCGCGCTGCCCGTGGTCCTGATCGCCGTCGCCGTCGCCGGTGCCGGAGGTGTCGGGGCGGCGCTCGCCGAGTCGCTGTGGCAGGTCGCCGGCGCGGTCGTCCTCGGGGTCCTCCTCGGCTGGCTCGGTGCCCGGGCCCTGCGGGCGGGGGAGGAACACGGCTCCACCGACGCCGGTCCCCGGTTGCTGTTCACAGCAGTCCTCGCCTACGCCGTCCTGGGCGCGGCCGGTCTGCTCCACGTCGACGGGATCCTCGCGGTGTTCGTCGCCGGGCTCGCCTTCAACGCCGTGGCCACCGGCCCGGACCGGACCGACGACGTCCCCATCGACGAGGCGGTCAACCGGTTCCTGGTGCTCCCGCTGTTCGTCGCCTTCGGCGTCGTCCTGCCGTGGTCCGCGTGGGCCGACCTGGGATGGCGCGGTCCGGTCCTCGTCCTGGGTGTCCTGCTGCTGCGGCGGCTGCCGGTCGTGTGGCTGCTGCGCCGCACGCTGGGGCTGAGGCGGGCGGACGCGGTGTTCCTTGGCTGGTTCGGCCCCATCGGGGTGTCGGCGCTGTTCTACTTGGCGCTGGAGGCCGAGCGGCTCGCCGTGGACCCGGTCGTGCTGGCCGTGGGTGGCCTCGTCGTGGCGTCGAGCACCGTCGTCCACGGGGTCACCTCCGCGCCCGGCCGGGTGCTGTACCGGCGCGCCCGGGCGGGCGGGGCCGACGGGCCCGGGCGCTGAGGGGAGGGCGCGCACGTGTGGTTCGACTCGTGGTCCGACCTGGGACGCATCGTGGCGGTCGGCACCAGCGCCTACCTGACGGTGGTGCTGGTGCTGCGCCTGTCGGGGAAGCGGACCCTCGCCAAGCTCAACGCCTTCGACCTGGTCGTCACCGTGGCCCTGGGCTCGACCCTCGCCACCATCCTCCTCAGCAGCGACGTCTCATGGGCCGAGGGAGCCATCGCCCTGGTGCTGCTGGCGCTGCTGCAGACGGTCGTCGCGTGGACGACGGTGCGCCGTCCTCGGTGGCGAGGGCTGGTGACGGCCCGACCCACCCTGCTCCTCCGGTCCGGCTGCGTTCTCCCAGCGGCGTTGCGGGAGACGCGGATGACCGAGGACGAGGTCCGGCAGGCGGTTCGTGCCTCGGGCGCGGGTGACCTGTCGTCGATCGCGGCGGTGGTCCTGGAGAGCGACGGGTCGCTGAGCGTCGTCCCGGTCGCCCAGCTCGGGGACGGGTCGAGCCTGCGCGGCGTCCGCGGCGCCGGCGAGTGAGACCACGGCCGGCCGCAGCGCAGCGTCACGGGCGTGGCGCCCAGCGGCCGCCCAGCGCGTCGGTGAACTCCTCCCGCCAGCGTGCGGTTTCGGCCTCGTCCACGTCGGTCGACTCGGCGGCGAGCCGGACGACGCGGTCGTGGTATCGCCGCAGGTCGCGGTCGAGGGCATCCCGCGGTGCCCGCCAGGCCAGCTCTCGCAGCAGTCCGGCGATGCGGCGCAGCACCGCGGGCTGCCCCTCGGCGAAGTGCAGTGGTTCTTCCAGGCCCAGCCGCACCAGTGCGTGCACGTCCCACTGCGGCAGGAGCACGCGGACCACACCGGCCTCGTCCCGGAACGCCCTCGTCCCGGGCGGGTGGGTCACGAGGTGACCGAGGAGAGCGGAGACGTGGGACAGGGCGTGCACCGCGGTCGTGGGGTCGTTCGTGCCCGGGGAGAGTGCGCGGACGGCGATGTCGACGACCTTGCGGAGGCTGTAGGCGACGTCCCGTTCGGGACGTCGTTCGAAGCCCAGGGACACGCTGCGATGTAGCGCGCGTTCCACGCCTTCGAGCCCTGCGGTGCCTGCCACCGCCGGAGGTCTGACGTGGGCCAGCGGCGTACCGGCGACGACCGAGTCGCCGATCCGCGGCTCCAGGACGACGGTGGCGCCGGCGGCGGCCGCCGCGGCCGCGATCCGCGCGCCGTCGACGTCCGTGAGGAAGCCACTCCGGTCGGCGTCGACGACGACGGCCGGGCCGGACGGCGGCGCGCCGACGGGGCGGTCCTCGTCACGGGGCAGCTCCCGGGCGTAGGTGTGCTGCGCCTCGTCGGAGACGTCACGGAGCATCGTCTCGACCCGCAGGGACCGTGCGAGGTGGCCGAGGAACAGCACCAGGCCCACCACGCTGGCCAGGGTGAGGGCGAACCCGACGGTCACCGAGAGCCGCGGCACGAACGCCGGTCCGGCGGACTCCTCGGTGCGCACCGTGCGCAGCACCGTCAGGGCGTAGACGAACGTCCCGACCAGCAGGGCCAAGGTCGTCTGCACCACCCGGTCGGTGACGAAGGTCTGCAGGAACCGCGGCGAGTGCTGGCTGCTGGCCAGCTGCAGCGCCACCACGGTGAACGAGAACGTCAGCCCGGTCACCGAGATCAGCGAACCGGCGATGGCGGCCAGGACGTCCCGGGCCGCAGACGGCCCGCCGCCGAACGCCAGCGTCAGCGGATGCCGGCCCCCGGGCTCCTCGAGGACCTCGTCCAGCGCGGGCAGACCGATCCCGAGCACCACCGCCACCACGATCGCCAGCACCGGCAGCGGCCACAGCGACCCGCGTACCCGGGACAGGAGCCAGGCCCCGGCGCGGCTGAGCAGTCGCCGGCCGCGGGGAGGTCGCACACCTGGTGCATACCTCCGCACGACGCCCGCCCCTCCGCCGGCTCGCAACGTCATGAGTTCGTCACGTGCGCGGACCGCTCGGGGGGCGGGTCCGTGGGCAGCCCGTCCCCAGTCGCGCGGAGAGGGGACGACGAGTGACGGAACAGCCGGCCGGGCGCGCACCGGGACCCGGGTCCGACGCACCGGACGGGACCGTGCGGTGATGCACGCGGCCGCCATCGTGGGGGGCGCGGTGCTGGTCCTCATCGTCCTCCTGGACGTCCTGTCGACCACGCTCACGCTCGGACGGGGTGCCGGCCCGGTGACCCGGCGTCTCTTGAGGTGGCTGTGGCGGAGCGTGCTGCAGCTGCGGCCGACGACGAGCCGGTCGAGACTCCTGGCGAACGCCGGCCCGGCGCTGCTGGTGCTGACCGTCGGGATCTGGGTCCTGCTGACGTGGGTGGGCTGGTGGCTGGTCTTCCTCGGCAGCGGGTCGATCGAGAAGGCGGACAGCGGGTCACCTGCCGGTGGCTGGGACGTCGCCTACTACGCGGGGTTCGCCGTCTTCACCCTCGGCGTCGGGGACGTCGTGGCCGGCTCCCCTGGGTGGCGGGTCCTGACGAACGTGGCCAGCTTCGGCGGCCTCGCGCTGGTCACCTTGGCGATCACCTACCTGCTGTCGGTGATCTCGGCCGTGGTCACCCGGCGCGCACTCGCCACCCAGATCAGGGCGCTCGGCCCGACGGCGGCGGAGATGGTGCTCGCGGGGTGGACCGGACGGTCGTTCAGCCCGGCCTTCACCCAGTACCTGATCGGCCTCGCGGCTCCCCTCGCCACGGTGGTGCAGCAGCACTTCGCCTACCCGGTGCTGCACTTCTTCCGCAGCCGGTCACCCGAGGAGTCGGCCCCGGTGGCGATCGCCGTCCTCGACGACGCGCTGCTCCTGATGCTCGCTGCGGTCGCACCGGCAGCGGCTCCGGACCGCGCCGCTCTCGCCCCCGTGCGGCACGTCATCGACCAGTTACATCCGGACCGTGGGCGCCCTGTCGGCCACCGGCTCGGGAGGCGCGCCGCCGCCACCGTCCATGGCTCCTCTCCTCCGTGCCGGCATCCCCCTGCAGCCGCCGGCCGCCCTGCAGGAGCGACTGCGTGCCGATACCGAGCGCCGGGCCCGGCTGCAGCGGCTGGTGCACGAGGCCGCCTGGCCGTGGCCGTCGTCATGAGCGTGGTCCGGCGGCCTCGGAGGGCCGGGGCCCGGGGTCGAATCCGGCCGCGTCGGCCAGGCCGGCTCGCACCAGCGCGCCGTCCGGCTCGCCCGTCTCGCGGACGACGGTCAGCTCGCCCTTGGTCTCGTACAGCACGTAGCGCAGCTCGCCGAGCTCGTGGATGCCGAGCTCACGGAGCTTGGCCAGCACGTCGTTCTCGGTGAGCCCACAGGCGCGCAACTGGCTCCGCCGCAGCCGCCCGTGGTCGACGAGCACGCGCACGCGGTGGTCGACCGCCTTGGCGATCCACCGGTTGCCGCGCGCGAGGGTGACCGCGGCGTGCGCGGCCAGCAGCGTCCCCAGGGCCACCGCTCCGACGAGGAACGACTGTCCCTCGGCGACCGCCGTCCGCCCCATCACCGCGCCGATCGCGACCGCGGCGGCGAAGTCGATCGCCGTCCACTGGGACAGCGTGCGGCGGTGCGCGATGCGCAGGCCCACCACCGCCGTCAGGTACATCAGCAGGGCCTTCGCCGCGACACCGACCAACGTGTCGACCTGCCCCACCAGCCACGTGGGCATCGCGTCTCCTCGTGTCCGTCGCCCGGTGCGCCGCCGTCGCCGTACCCCGTGTCGGTTGTGTGACAGAGGGAGCGGCCGTCGTTATCCCGTCCGTGGCGCGGGCAGCCCGAGGACACCACACCACCGGGCCGAGGAGGCGTGCCGTGTCAGCAGGCCACGTGGTCGAACAGCAGTCGACCCCGGCGATCGTGCCGCCCAGGGAACGCAGCAACGAGGCCGGGCCGGGACAGCTGGCCACCGCCGAACAGCAGGGTGACGCCTACGGCGCAGCCCTGCAGAGCATGGCCGAGGAGGACGGCGCGGCCGTGACGCGCGCCGGCCACTACCTGGTCGCCCTGGTGACCGAGCAGGCCGAGGGCGTGTACGCCCCCGACGACTCCGGACGCCTGGTGTGGCGAGAGGCCCCGGAGGAGCCAACGCGCACCTCGAGGTCGCCGTCGCCGACGGAGCGGATGGCCGCTTCGTGCCCGGACTCGACGTGCGGGTGACGGTGCTGAACGGACAGCGACGGCTGTTCACCCAGCCGGCCGACTTCCTCTGGCACCCGTTCCTGTACCACTACGGGTTCAACGCGTGCCTTCCGGGAGAGGGGCCGTACACGGTCCTCGTGGAGATCGATCCGCCGACCTGGCTGCGCCACGACCCGGTCAACGGCAGGCGCTTCGCGACGCCCGTGGACGTCGTCTTCGACGGGGTGACCGTCCAGCCCGGACGCAAGCCCAGCCCGGATGCCCGGCCGAGAGGTCCGGAGACCCCGTACGCCGGTCGACCCTGACCCGCCGGACGGAGGAGGAGCACCGTGGAGCACGAGGGATCGGAGCACGAGGGATCGGCGTCTGCGCTGCGGGGTCGGAGCAGCCGGGACGTCCTCACCGCACACCTGGACCTGCGCAAGGCCGGGGACCTCGAGCGCGACCTGCGGGAGAACTACTCCCCACGCGTCGTCGTCCTCACCGCCCGACAGGTCTTCCGCGGCCACGAGGGCGTCCGGAGGTCGGCGCACCGGCTCTGGGCGGCCATCGGACACGGAGGGGCCTACGCGTACAGCCAGGTCCTGGCCGACGACCGGATGTGCCTGCTGGAGTGGCGCGGAGGTGACGACCACGTCGAGGTGCGGTGCGGTGTCGACTCCTACCTCATCGAGGACGGGTGGATCACCGCGCAGACGATCCACTACCGCGTCGACGACCTGGACCTGTCCACGTACGGCCCGCAGGTGTCCGCGGATCCGGACCGGCTGCCGTTCCTCACCGCCGCACGACCGCGACCCAGCTGACGCACGGCCGCCCAACTGCAGGAGGAGACCATGAGTGCGCACCCGTCCCACGGCCGTCTCGCACGGGCCCTGGCGACGGCCCTCGTCATGACCGGGACGGCGGCGTCGTCGGCGTGTGGGGAGAACCCGCGGCAGCCCGAGACAGGCAGTGATGCGCCGGACATCCGCGGGGCCGAGGACCTGGAGGACCCCTACGACGGTCCCTACACGCCGGACTTCCACGACGACGTCGAGGCGTACGTCGACCAGGAGGTCACCCTGGAGGCCTCGGTGGACCGCACGGTCTCGTCCGTCGCGTTCACCATCACCGGCCGCGACGGCGAGGACGTCGAGCCGCTGCTGGTGGTGGCCGACGACCCGCTGCCGGAGCTGCAGGCAGGCCAGGACGTCGTCGTCGCCGCGGTTCCGCACGACGAGTTCGACCTGTCGGTCGTGGAGGACGACCTGGATGCGTCGCTGCCGGGCGAACCCTACGAGGAGTGGGAGGGCGAGCCCTACCTGAGCGCGAGCACCGTCACGACCGACCCGGCCGCCGAGTAGTCGCCGGTCGGCACGGCCGCTCCAGGCCTGTTCGAGCTCACGGTGGCTCCCCTCGCTGGGATCCTCGCCGCGGGAGCACTCGGGGTGAGTCGGCGTCTGCAGGCCCGGTGCGCGGACGACACCGCCTCGGCGCGCGAACGGCTGCTGCAGCCGACCCCCTCGAACTCCCCCCGCCGGGCTCGGGAGGGCGGTCACCGGAAGACCGCGTGGTCCTCCGCGGTCAGCCGTGCCGACGGGCGCCCCGCGAGGCCGGACCGGTCAGGTCACCGCAGCCCGATGGGCGACGCTGCTGAGCGGTCGGCTCCTCCCGCCGGGATCCTCCGGCCGAGCCGCACCCGGACCGGCCGGAGGACCGCCCGTCGTCCAGCCAGCCGGAGAGCGCACGGTCGGTGCCGGCGGAGACCAGGACGGCCATCAGGAGCCCCGCCGCCCACAGCGCCGGGGCGACCCAGGGCTGTCCGGTCAGGTCGGGGGGCAGGCGCGCGGTGGCGTACAGCGCGAGGGCGGGCAGGCCGGCCGCGCCCACGCCGAGCACCCCGAGTGCGCACAGCGCCGCCGGCCATCGGCCGGTCGGCGGCGAGGTGGACGGCCGGCCACCGAGCAGCCGGCGCCGGGCCAGCACGGCCGCTGCCACACCGACCACGACGCTGACCGCGAGGAGGTCCTCGCTGCCGGCTGTCCCGGATCCGCCCCGCCCGCCGGCGGCCCGGACGGCGAGGGCCGGCACGAGGACCGCGCCCAGGACCAGGGCCGTGTATCCGGCGCTGGCGGCCCGGGCCAGGGTCACCGGCCCTCCCGGGCGCGCAGCTCGAACCGGTCGAGGACGTGACCGTCGGCTCGCACCGCCCGCCCGGTCAGCCGATCACCGGTGACGTCGACGTGCAGGTACTGCAGGGCGGAGGCGGCGGCCACGGTGGTGGCGCTGCGGCCGACGGGTGTGGTCTTGCAGCCGCCGCCGCTGACCACGTGTGTGATCCCGTGGACCGGGCGGCTGCGCTCGTAGTGGTGGTCGTGGCCGGTGAGCACCAGGTCGACAGCCCGGCGCGCGAGGATCGGCTCGAGGAACTCCTGCGCGCCCGAGGTGGGCCCGTGCGCACCGGCGGAGTACACCGGGTGGTGCATGCACACGACCTTCCACTGGTTGGTGGAGCCGGCCAGCGCGTCGTCCAGCCACTCCAGCTGGGCGGGGGCGTCGTCGCCGAACAGCCCGGGAGTGCTGGAGTCGAGGTAGAAGAAGTCGACCGGCCCGTGGCTGGTCGTGTAGTTGCGGGCCGGAGTGCCCAGCAGGCGCAGTTCCGCGTCGATCTCGGCCAGGCTGGCGTCGCTGTGGTGCACCGCGCCGTCGTGGTTGCCGATGGCCAGCTCGAAGCGGACACCTGCGTCGATGAGGGGGCGCATCGGCCGGGTGAAGACGTCGTCGAAGCGGTCCTCGACACGGCCGTAGTAGCACAGGTCACCCAGGTGCGTGACCAACCCGTAGGGGGCCTCCTGGTAGCCGCGGGCCATGCGCTCGGCGACCGCCATCGCCTGCCGGCCGCCGCTGCCGGTGTCGCCGACCGCGGCGAAGGTCAGCCGGTCGGCGGTCTCCGGCCACGCCCGCGCCGGCAGGGACGACCGGGGGACCGCGCCGGGCACGAGGTCCTCCCGGCCGAACACCGACCACAGCGAGGCGCTCAACGTGCCGCCGGCGAGCGTCCCGGCGGCTCCCAGACCGGCGGCGAGCAGCTGTCTGCGGCTGAGCTGGGGCACGGCCGGCGGGACCTCCGGAGAGTCGAGAGCGGTACCAAGGGCAACGGCCTGTCGCCGTCGGGGTGTTCCGGCTCCGGGGCGTGTGGTGTGCGCGGGTCAGCGGTCGCGCGGATCCGCACCGTCGGCCGGCGTCACCGTCTGCAGGTGCAGCACGTCGAGCAGGAGGTGCTGGACCCGGCTGTCGGACAGGCAACCGCGCAGCTCCCGCCGGTCGAACTCGTCCAGGCCGGGGCGCAGGCGGAAGCTGAACACGCCGGTGTCCACGGTGCGGAAGGACTCGGCCACCACGTCGGCGTTGACCAGCAGGCGGCAGGTGCTCACCAGGCCGCGGGTCATCTCCTCCCGGACCGTCGCCGGGTCCTCCTGGTGCACCCGCGCGGCGACCACCACGTCGGTGAACGACCCCTCCGGTGCCTCGACCTCCACGGTCATCAACTCCGCGCGCAGCAGCAGCACGCCGATGGCGGCCGCGACGGCAGGCGCCGACCAGGCCAGGATCCGCCTCACCGCGGCACCTCGGTCGCCGCCGGGCCGAGCAGCAGCCGCAGGGCCGGGTCACCGGTCGGCGCGGCCCCGGCGAGCGCTTCGGCTCGCGTGGGCACCAGCGGGCCCTGGGGAAAGCTGACCTGCTGCAGGGAGACGGCCAGGTCCTCCTCCACCCCGGCCCGCGCCGACGCGCCGGCCAGCCGCTCGAGCAGCCAGGCGAGGCCGGAGACGAGCACGCCACCACCGAGCAGGATCGGGATGAAGACGTGCGTGCGCTGCAGGTCTTCCGGACGCAGCCATCGGAAGGGCCGCGGCTCCACCGGTGCGGCACGCAGCCGCCGCAGCGGGTCCGGCGGATGCCCGCCGGCGGAGGCCGACAGGGCGCGCTCCACCCGGCCGATGCGGCGCAGCACCAGTGCGGCGGTGAAGCCGACGAGCGCGGCGAGGAACAGGACGCCGACGAGCAGGGCGCGGTGCCACTCCCACCGGTAGACGTAGACGAGCACGTAGCCGCCGGAGGCCACCAGCACGGCGGCGGCGAGGATCCAGCTCAGCTTCTTCACGGTGTCTCCTGCCGTTCGACCTCACCGGTGGCGCCGTCCACACGGATCACCGTGCCGGGTGGGAACCGCTCGAGAGCGCCGGCCACACCCACGACCGTGGGCACGCCGGACTCGCGGGCGAGGATCGCCAGGTGCGCCAGCACGCTCCCGGTCTCGGCCACCAGGCCGGCCAGCCGCGGCAGCACGGGGGCCAGACCGGGATCCAGCGTCCGCACGACGAGCACCACGCCCTCCGGGGGATCGGCGCCGTGGTGCACCGGCCCTCGTCCCGTGCCCCCACCGGCGCCGGTGGCTCCCGCGCCGCCGGACACCGGGACCGGTCGGCCGGTGTCGCTGAGCCGGAACCGCGCGGGCAGCGGGTCGCCGGGCATCGCCATCCGGGGGGAGAGGGCCGTCTCCGGGTCCTCGACGGCGGCGGTGAGCCGGGCCAGGCCCAGGCCGCGGACGTCGTCGGCGCGCGCCAGCCGCCCGGCGGCGGCGAGCCGTTCCCCGAGGGTCCAGGCGGTCCGCGCACCGGCCTCCTGCAACCAGCGCACCCGCAACCGCAGCGCCTCCCGCAGCACGCCGGGGTCGTCGGGATCACCGGGCGGCGTGGTCTCGGGGGCCTGCACGTCGTCCGGCAGGTCGGGGGAGGACCTCACCTGCGGGGCGGCCAGCGCGAGCACCACCGGGGAGGCGGCGAGGATCTCCGGATCGGCCAGCCCGGCCTGACGGGCGCGGGCGAGCACCCTCATCGCCGCGGCGGCCCCGGTGGTCCGTGGCGCGTCCGGGTCGACGAGCAACCCCATCAGCAGTTCATGGGCGTGCGCGGCCCTCAGCGCAGGCCGCAGTCGGTGCAGCAACGCCACCAGTTGACGGTCGTCGAGGTCCCGCAGCGTCGGGATGCCGGCCAGGGCGGCGTCGGCGGCCTCGACGACGTCTCGCGCCAGCGCCGGCAGCGCCGACCGCAGCCGGCCCACCCGCCACGACGCGTGCAGCCGCCGCAGCCGGGGCCGGGGGTCCAGCCACCCCCGGATGCCCGGTGTGCCGCTGCCGGGCTCGAGCAGGTCCAGGTCGACGGCCACCCAGCCGTCGACCACGGCCACGAGGGGCGACGCGGCCACGTCGGACTCGGCGGCGGTGCCGGTCAGGAGCAGGGCGTGGGCCAGGGCCTCACGCAGGGGTGACACCCACAGCGCGACCTCGAGCGGCTGCAGCGGCTGCGGGAAGGTCTCCGCGACCGGGCCGGGGCCGAGCACCGGTCCTCGTGGCCGGCCGCGGGGCTCGGCGGTGACCGGCCGGCTCTGCAACAGCCGCAGCCGGCCGTCGTCCCCGTAGGCCCACTCGATGTCCTGGGGGCCGTCGAAGACGGCCGTGGCTCGCGCTGCCAGCCCTGCCAGCTCCCGCAGCCGGCGGCGACGCAGCCGCGCGCCGCCGTCCCCGTGGGTGACCTCGACCTGCCGGCCGTGGCGATCGAGTGCGTACCGGCTCCCGTCGACCTCACCACCGACCAGCCGATCCGGCCCGCCCGTCACGGCCGCGACGACCAGCCGGTCCTCCCGTCCGGACACCGGGTCGATGCCGAAGAGCACTCCGCCGCACCGGGCCGACAGCAACGGTTGGACCAGCACGGCCAGCGGCTCCTGCCCGGTGAGCACGCCGGAGCCGTCCGCCGCCCGTTGTCGGGAGGAGATCACCAGTCCCACGGCGCGGCGGAAGCCGTCCAGCCCGCGGACTCCCAGGACCGATTCGAACCGACCGGCCATCGAGGACTCCCCGAGGTCCTCGACGGTGGAGCTGCTGCGCACCACGAGCGGCAGCGCGTCGTCGTGGGAGACCGCGCGCCAGGCGTCGAGCACCTCCTGCGGCCACGGCGCCCCGGCGGCGAGGCCCTCCACCGCCGCGGTGGTCACCACGATGCCGGGCAGCACCGGCAGACCGGCCCGGGCCGCCGCCGCCAGGGTCGCAGCCTTGGCCCCGGTCCACGCCGCGTCGACCGCGGCAGGATCGTCCAGGCGCAGGACCGGCGGGCGGTGGGCAGCACCGACGGTGCCGGATCGGTTCGCCGAGGTGTCGGGATCCACCCGGCCGAGGTTGCCGCGCGGTGCCCGCGGGAAGCGCGCCAGCGAGCCACCGGGCCGGTTCGATCCGAAACCGTCATCGGATCGCCATCCCGCCGTCCGGCTGGGCGGCTCCGAACGGGACGGGGAGGTGCTCGACACGGCGCCCTCCTCGACAGCGGCGTGACCGGCGGTGGCCCACGGGCGCCTCCCGGCGCCGGGTTCGCCACGGGACCGCGGCGCCGACGGGCGCCCCCGACGTCTCCGGCCACGGGCGGCGCCTCTGGCCCGGCTCCGAGGCGCACCTCCCACGGTCCCCGGGGCGGCGGGCTGTCGACCACCACCGGTGCCCGTCAGGGGATCGTCACACCGGACGCTCGCCCGGCGGGTGTGACGATCCCCTGACCCGGCCCCGCGACTCCGGCGGTGGAACGGCCCGACGCGCGTGCCGGTCAGGACCCTGCCGGGGGTGACACGGCCGATCCCGCCGCCAGGGCTGCCGGGGAGCGCGGTGCGATCGGCCTGGGTGGGCGCCACGGCCACCGCCGCCGTCAGGGCGCCCGGACGGTGAACGGCACCTCGACGACGCGGCCGTCCGGCGTCCGCGGCGTCATGTGTTCCAGGGCGCCGTCCCGGCCGACGCCGGAGACCGGCGTGAACACCAGTTCGTCCCCGTCGATCCGGCCGAGCAGGAGGTGCGCCTGCGCGGCCCACGCCACGGTGCCCGCCTCGGTGAACCCCGTCGGCCTCCCCTCCCGCACCTGGCCGCCCGCGCCCGACAGGACGAAGGCAGTGCCGTTCACCTCGGAGAGCTGGAAGTTGTGCTCGTGGCCGGCGAAGGCCACCCGGACGCCGGCCCGGCGGAACAGCGGTACGAGGTGGTCGATCATCGCCGCGGTGTTCGGATGGTGCGGGCCGGCGCAGTAGGCAGGGTGGTGGGAGAACGGGATGCGCCAGCGCGGCCCGCCGGCAGTCGCGGGGAAGGCCCCGTCCAGGAAGCGCCGGTGACGTGGGTGCTCGAAGAAGTGGGTGGTGGGCAGCTCCCGCGACAGCGAGGTGTCGATGCAGACGAACTCCACGTCGGCGCCGAAGGTCAGGCGGTAGAACATGCCCGGGTCCACCGAGGCTCGCGGCCCGGCGACTTCCGGGGTGAACCGGGCGTCGGTGTGGAAGTTGGCGCGGACCTGGGCGCGGTCGTCGCTGGACTCCTCGTCGGCGGTGTCGTGGTTGCCCACCGTCGGGTAGACCGGCACGCGGGCCAGCAGGTAGCGGTAGGGCTGGTAGAAGCTGCCGTACCAGGCGTCGTCGGTGCCGCCGCTGCCCTGCGCCCCCCGCCGACCGGGGGTGGCGTAGACGTTGTCCCCGGTGGTGAGGACGAGCCGGACGCCGGGGGAGTCGGCAACCCGGTCGAGCACCTCGGCCACTCGTCGTTGGCGGCGGCCGGCTTCGGTGTCGGCCACGATGCCGATGCCGAAGTCGCCCAGGACCGCGAAGTCCAGCGGCGCGGACCGGTCGGGGGCGGTGTGGGTGCGGAAGGTGAAGGAGTAGCAGCGTCCGCCCGGGCGCAGGTCCAGCCCGCCGCGTGGCACCGGGCCCCAGTCCCAGCGCTTCCCGTCGGCCCACGGCCGTCCGTCGACGACGATCCGGTACCGGTAGCGGGTGTCCGGGGCCAGGCCCTCGACCCAGACGTGGTTGCCCTCGGCGGTCACCGCCCGGGCGACGACGGTCCCGGCGTCGTCGAGCACCTCGACCACGGCGTCGCCGTAGGGCTCGGAGTCGGCGCCGATGCTCGCCGTACGGCCGGGGTCGACCTCGTCGAGGTGACCGTCGCCGAGGACCCGCCAGCGGCCGACCGCGTCGTCGCAGGCGAACCAGAACCCGCCCCAGGCGATCAGCGCCCGGTCCGGCCCGACGTCGACGAGGTGGACGAACGGCTCGAAGTGGGTCTGCAGCTCCATCACGCGGCGGTCCGGGTCACCCAGCGGGCGACGTGCTCGGCGACGACGTCCGGGTGCAGCAGCGGCAGCATGTGACCGGCACCGGGCACATCCACGACCTCGCCGTCGGGAAGCGCGGCCATCAGCTCGCGCAACTCGTCGGGCGGTACTTCCGGGTCCTTCTCGCCGTGCAGTACCAGCGTGGGGACGCGGAGCGCCGGGGCCAGCTCGGTGCCGTCGTGGCTGACGCTGGCCAGGGTCGTGCCGGCCAGCGCCGGCGGCCGGGTGGACAGGAAGCTGTCCCGCACCCGGTCGACGGCCCCCTGCGGGGCCCCACCGGCGAAGGCGGCGCGGCGCACCAGCCGATCGGAGACTGCCTGCACCGGGCGCAGCCTGCGGGCGACCAGCGCGCTCACCCGCAGCAGGCGGAACCATCCGCCCTGCAGCGCGGCCCGGGCGCGGGGCGGCAGCGGGCGGGCCGGCAGGCCGGGCACCGTGATACCCGACCCGCCCGAGCCGGCGAAGACCACCCCGGCCATGCGGGAGGTGCCGGCCAGGCGGGCCGCCGCCAGGATGATCCCCCCGCCCAGGCTGTGCCCCACCACCACCGCCCGGCGCCCCTCGGGCAGGCACGCGGTGAGGACGCCGAGGAGATCACGGGCGTGGGCCTCCAGACCGTAACCGCCGCAGCGGGCATCCCCGCTCTGCGCGTGCCCGCGCAGGTCGTAGCCGACGACGCGGTACCGGTCGGCCAGCAACTCGGGGACCTTCCCCCAGGACTCGGTTGACAGACCCAGCCCGTGGACGAGGACGACGACCGGCGCATCCTGCGGCCCGGCCACCTCGAGCGCCAGCCGGGTGCCGTCGAAGGACCGGACGTCGGTCGACGTCGTGCCCCCGACCGGACCGCCCGGTTCACCGACCCGACGGCCACCGGACTCCCGGGGCCCCCCACAGAACATCACCGGCGTTCCTCCCGCCTCGGCCGCGACACCCAGCGGGCCGCACCTCGAGCGGCCCTGGTCCTCCACGGTCACCGCGGCCGCGGTGCCCGGCCAGCCGGGCCCGGCTCCCGGGGGGCCTTCGTCACGGAACTGTCACGCTGCCGGTCGCCGGCCCCGCGATCGCACGCCGGTCGAGGCGGCCACCGGGCACCGCGGGGCGACCGGCGAGCTCCCGGTCGTCGTGTGACGGGTGCTCCGCTGTGTTGCGGACGGCTTGCGGATCGATGTCAGAAGACCCGCAGCCCGCGTCCGTCCGGGGGCGGCGGGCACGCAGCCCCCGTCCGAGACCCACAACGGGCTGCGTCGTGCGGCCCGTGATCGACAGAGGAGCAGCCATGAGCACGAGTGGACGCCTGGGCCCCATCCGCAGGCGGCGTGCCGGACGCGCCGCCGCCGCGCTGATCGCGGCCGCCATCGGCATCGGGGGGCTGGCCGCCTGCGGCGACTCGGCTGGCCCCGAGGCCGGAGGCGTCAGCACCGAGGACCTGCAGGACATCCAGGACGACCTCGGGGCCCTCGAGGAGCGGGTCGGCGTACTGGAGGACCAGCCGGTGGACGCTGCAGGCGACACCGACGCGCCGGTGGACCCGCTGGTCGAGGACGAGGCCGGCGTCTTCGAGGACCCGGAGCCGCTCATCGGGCAGGACGTGACCGTCAGCGCCGGAGTGTCCGAGGTGATCACCACCACGGACGTGGGCAGCGCGTTCCGCATCGGCAACGAGAGCGGCGAGCCGATCGCGGTCGTCTCGGCCAACCCGCCTGCGCAGTTGGACGTCGGCGACGTCGTCCGGGTCTCCGGCACGGTGGTGCGGGTGCAGCGCGACACCTTCGAGCAGGACTTCGGCATCACCGCCGACGAGGTCTTCGACGACCCCGACGTCTTCTTCGACACCTTCGACGGTGAGGTCGCCCTGGCCGCCGACCGCATCGAGGTCCTCCAGGAGCAGAGCGGCTGATCAGCCCCGTCCGCGGGCGCCCCCCCGGCCCGGACACCGGACTCCGGTCCTGTCCGTGGCCGCGGGGCGCCGGCGTGTGCGAGCCGGCGTCGCTCGTCTCCCGGGTCCGCACCGGTCGGCGGCGATGCCGGCGGTGTCGGTCCCGGGTGGAGGGTGTGACCGCAGGCCGGTTTCCGGGGAGGCGTGCCGCTCAGCCCCGGCTGCGGCCCCGCCCGTCGGGCGCGACAGAGGGGCCTCGTGGGCCCACGCCGTCCCCGGCGGGCGAGCCGGAGCTCCCGGCCCCGACACGGGGAGCGGATGCCGGGACCGGCCCTCCGGGCGACGGGGGCCGCAGACCAGAGCCCGTGGCGGGTGCGGACCCGTGCTGCCGCAGGTGGTCGGCGACCCGGTAGGTGACGGCCATGAGCGGCACGGCCAACAGGGCACCGGCGAGCCCCCACAGGAGCGTGCCGAGGGTGACGGTGACGAGGATTGCCGCTGGGTGCAGGCGCAGGGAGCGCCCGACGATGAGCGGGTGCAGCAGGTTCCCCTCGACCTGCTGCACCACCAGGACGATGACCAGGACGATCACCGCGTCGGTGACGCCGTTGGTGACCAGGGTGACGAGGACGGCGACCGCGCCGCTGACGGTGGCGCCGAAGAGGGGGACGAACGCGCCGAGGAAGGTCAGCAGGGTCAGCGACAGCCAGAGGGGCACGCCGAGGACGAGCAGTGCCGCGCCGATGCCGACGGCGTCGATGAGGGCCACCAGGACCACGCCCCGGACGTAGGAGGACAGGACGCTCCAGGCGCAGCGCCCGGCCCCGTCGACCTGTGCACGTCGCCGATGCGGCGTCCTCTCCAGCACCCATCCCCACATCCGAGGACCGTCCTTGAGGAGGAAGAACACGAGGAAGGCCACGAGGACCGCCGCTGCCAGGAGGTAGAGGGCCATCCGGGCTGCGGCCGTGGGCTCGGGTGCCAGCTCGTAGAGCCGGGTCACCAGCGTGTTGCGGATGCCGGCGGCCTGCTGCGGATCCAGGCCGAGCGGGCCCTCCACCAGCCACACCCGGATCCGGTCGATCCCGGCTGTCAACGGCCGGGTGAGGTCGCGCAGTCGGGCGGCCGCGCGGAACCCGACGAGGGCGCCCACGCCGGTGAGGACGGCGAGGAACAGCAGGAGTGAGACCAGTGCCGCGAGCCCTGGCGGTAGTGCCCGGCGCAGCCACCGTGCGGTCGGCTGCAACAGCGCGGTCAGGAGCAGCGCCACTGCGATGGACACGGTCACCAGCGGGACCAGGAGCAGGAACCAGAAGGCCAGCCAGCCGGTGGCGGCGAGGGCGAGCACCGCGCCGCTGCGGGCCAGGATCCCGAGCGTCCACGAGGGCACGGCCGTCCGTACTCGCGGGGGCGCTGTCGTGTCGGCGTCTGCTGCGGTGGCGCGTCCTGCCGTGTGGCGGGCGGTCCCCGGGTCCGGGTGTTCGGTGTCGCGCTGGGCACCGGGCGGGTCCGCGGGTGCGTGGGTCATCGCAGTCGCCCGGGTGCCTCGACCGGCCTGACGCCGCCAGAGCGGGGCAGTGGACAGATGGGAGCGGCGGCGCAGCTCATCGTCGTCTCCAGGTCGGTCGGGCACCTCCGACGGGCGGACGGGTGCGGGTCCGGTGCCGTCCGAGCCGACACGGGGCACCGGGGCGGCACCGGGCTGTGCCGGGGCCCGTGCCCGGCACGGGGCGGGTGACCACCGCCGGGTTCGCGGTCGACGGCGGATCGTCATCCCCGGCCGGGAGCTGTGACGCTCATGTGACAGCGGAGCCCGCGGTCTCTGGTCGCACCGTCCGTGGTCGGGCGCTGGTCACCGACCCGGGCGCCGTCCCGTCAGGTCGGCGCCGGACCAGCCGTGCAGCGGCCGGCCCGCCAGGTCGGCGGCCACCGCCAGGACCCGGTGCGTCGCCGGTGGCATCCTCACGTGCTCTCCGCTGGTGCCGGTGCGGGAGATGTGCGGGGCGGCGCCCCGGCGGCGCCGGTTGGACGTGGTCGACCGCGCGCCGCCGTCGATACTCCTCGGCGTGGTCGCTCGGCGAGGACCTCGGCCGAGAAGGCGCGGACAGGATCCAGCCGACCGGCTGGACCTCGAGAGGCTGCGTCACCGTCCCCACGCCATGTCCGGCTTCCGGTGCACCGACCGGTCAGCGGAGGGAGAGCTACGGACTCGTCACGCAGCCCCGGTCCGGATGGTGTTCGAGTGACCTGCCGCGCAGGGGTCGGACGCTCGTGCAGCGGCGGTCGGGATCCGGATGTGCCGCCGCCGGGGCGGTCTCGCCGGCCGTGCGCACATCGGCTCGGTCTCCGGCCCTCAGGCGGCCCGACCTGCACGGCCGGCCAGCGCTGGCAGGCGACCGCTCACCAGGCATCCCCGATGAGCATGCCCCGGGGGAGTGATCACCTTCTCGCCGCCCCGGCGATCCGCCCGCCTCCGCGATGTCGTGTTGCAGCGGCTTTGCGTCTTCATGTCAGGAGGTGGGCGGAGCTCAGTGACGGCACCGGGACGGGGGACCGAACGAGGCAGAGCGCGGTCGGCGGACCCGTGGTCCCAGCCTCGCCGCCGTCCTCCCCCTGGCCGCCACCACGAGACGGAGAGCGTCATGCTGTCGGAGCCTCGCCCCCGCCCCATCGCCTCGATCGACGCCGACCTGCACCGTTGTCACGCCGTCCGGCGGGACGCTGTGCTGGAACTGACCGAGGTCAGGCGCCGTCAGGCGGAGCTCGCCGAGCTCGAGGCCCGCCTCGTCATCACCGTCGAGGCCCGGCTGCAGCAGGCCGACCGGCTCCTCGACGAGCGGCTGCGCGCCCTCGCGGTGGCCGGTCCCCGGCAACTGGCCCGTGTCGACTGACTGGGCCCGCCTCGGACCGTGGCACGAGGCGAGGTGATCCGAATGCCGCTGGGTCCTTCTGCCCACGGGCCAGTAGGCGCAACGCCCCCGTTGGGTGGGTGCTGGCACCCGTGCGACTGATGGCGCGTCGACCCGTCAATGCTGGCTGCGGCGATGTGGAAGACGTGAGTGCGGGGCCGGTGCATCGAGCACCGGCCCCGCTGTCGAGGAGTCGAGTGGGTCAGGTCGCCGTGCTGCCGAGGGTCACCGCGACCTCCTCGGTCTCGCCGCCGCGCTGGACGGAGAGGGTGACCTCGCTGCCCGGGGCCCTGCCGCGCACCGCGGCGGTCAGCTCGGTGGAGGTGGTGACGGGGCGGTCCTCGATGGCGGTGATCACGTCCCCCGTCCGCAGCCCGGCCGCGGCACCGGCGCTGCCCGGCTGGACCTGCACCACCTGAGCGCCGGTGCCGATCGCCGGGTTGTCCTCCGCGGGCGCCGTCTGGACGTCGACTCCGAGCAGCGCCGTGCTGGCCGAGCCGGTGGCGATGATCTCCTCGGCGATGCGCTGGGCGGTGCTGCCCGGGATGGCGAAGCCCACGCCGATGTTGCCGCCGGAGACCTGTCCGCCCGGGCCGGTGGGCACGGTCGCGATGGCGGTGTTGATGCCGATCACCGCGCCGGCGGCGTCGACCAGAGCGCCACCGGAGTTGCCGGGGTTGATCGCGGCGTCGGTCTGCAGGGCGTCGATCACGGTCGCCTCGCTCCCGCCCTCCCCGGCGGTCACCGGCCGGTGGGTGGCGCTGATGATCCCGTTGGTGACCGTGTCGGACAGTCCCAGCGGTGCGCCGATGGCCACGGCGAGGTCGCCCACCTGCACCTCCGTGGAGTCGGCGAACGTGGCCGGGGTCAGGTCACTCGCTCCGGACAGCCGCAGGACGGCGAGGTCCATGGACGCCTCGGTGCCGACGACGGTGGCGTCGTACAGCGTCCCGTCCGCGGTGCGCACCTGGACGTCGGCGGAGCCGCTGCCGTCGAGGCTGACCACGTGGTTGTTGGTCAGCACGTAGCCGTCCTCGGTGAGGACGACGCCCGAGCCGCTGCCGGCACCCGCCGGCGTGGTGACGTAGACGGTGACCACGCTCGGTGTGGCCGTGGCGGCAGCCGCGCTCACCGCGCCGGCGGCCTGGGGGTCGATCGCCACGCTCTGCGCGCTGTTCGCGGCCGGTGGCGACCCGTTCGCACCATCCGCGAGGACGGCCACCCCGGCACCGGTGCCCGCGCCGATGAGCGCGCCGGCGAGCAGGCCGGCGATGCCGGCCCGCACGCGTCCGGCCGACCGGGCGGATGTGGGGTAGGGGGACGCTCCGGCCGGCGCCGCAACCCATGCCGCAGGCGGGGTGTTCGCCGCGGGGAGTCCGGGTGCGGGGTGCCAGAGCGGGTGGGGCGGAGTCCCCCAGCGGAGGTCGGATGCGGCCGGCCCCGGGTGGCCACCGGTGGCGTTCGGGGGTCGGTGGGAAGTCACTGCTCTCCAGTCCTCGATCGACGCGTCCTCGGCGTACGCGGCCGTCCGCCGCGACGACTCCACGGTGCGCCGGAGAACTGGTCCCTCACTGGACGGTCGCTGAGAGGTCGCTGAACGTCACTTCGACGCCCGCGGGTGGAGTCACCGTGCGGGAGGAGCCGCCACGTGGGACACCTCCGCCCGGGCGAGGGTCGGTCGTGCCAGGACCGTCTCGGTCGGCCGGGTGGCGGGCAGCGCGGGCGACCGGTCGTGTGAGGCGTCCCTGCCCGGCTGGGGAGGCCGATCGCAGACGCCCGGGCGACCGCTCGTCGAGGCAAGGACCGAGCGTCCCGTGTCGGCCGTTGTCATGAGATCGCAAGGTCGCAGGCCGGTGGAACGTCATCTCCGGCGAGGACCCTCGTAGGTGTCCGCCCGAGCGATCAGCCGCCGATGGAGGGGTGAGCGATGACCGCGGGCACGTCACGTCCGTCGAGCCAGGGTCGGGGCAGTTCTGTCACCCAGCGCCGACCTCGCGCCGGGGACCTGCTGCACCGCACCGGAGCCCGGCGGTGATCCGGCTCGACTCTGCCCTCAGGTGGCCCACGCCCTGATCGGGTGCCGTCGCCTGCGAATCCATCCGGAGTGCCTCATGTTGCGACTCGTGTCCGTGGTCCTGGTCGGCTGTCTGTGTGCCGCGGTCGTCGGGACTGCGGTGCCGGGCTTGTTCTGGCTCACCGTGGTCGCCCTTGCCGGGCTCCTCGTCGCCGGCGCGGTCGCGGTGAGCCTCGACCTCCGGCGTGGGCAGGACGACGCATCGGCAGTGGACGACGCATCGGCAGTGGACGACGCATCGGCAGTGGACGACGCATCGGCAGCGCAGGGGCTCGTCGAGCCGACGCTCCTCAGGCATCGTCGCCGGACGCGTGCCCACGAGGAGGGCCGCGCAGCGGCGTAGCCCTGAGCCGGTCAGCGGGTGACCCGGCACCCGGGCGACCCGGCCGGCTTCGAGGACAGCGTCCGGGACCGACCGCTGCACGCGCAGTCGCTCGCCGAGCTCGACGCCAGTCGATGCGGCGTTCGGCGATGAGGCGACGAATGCCCTCGCCCGCCCCACACAGCTGAGCACCACGATCGGTGCGCCGGAGGCCTGACCGCCCGCCCCGGACGGCGTGCTCCGCGGACGGTTCGGTAGGCGTCGCGGCGGTGGGCGAGGTCGAGAACGGTGACGGTGCGCGTGTCGCCGTCGATGCGGTGGCCGACCCGGTAGGTGCCGCGGCGGGCGCTGTGCCGGTCGTCGAGGGGTGGGGCGGAGCCGCTTGCCGACGGGGTGGGGATTGTCCAGCAGCGGGCCGACGACGAACTCGTAGGCGGCCGCGGCGACGGGCTCGGGCAGGTGGTCGGTGAGCTGGCGGCGGGCGGTGGGGGTGGTGGCCAGGAGGTAGGCGTCCTGGTCGGTCACCGCGGCTGACGGCGCCGGCGGGCCATCGTCGCCTCCAGGTCGTCGCGGCCCTCGGCCTCGGAGGCGTGCAGGCCGCATGGCGTCGGTATCGGCGAGGATCTCGATGGTCTCCTCGAGCGACTCGAGGTCCGGCTGCACATCGACCCCTACCTCGGCGGAACGCCGCTGTCCCGGCTCCCCGGGACGGCGGTGGACGCGTGGATGCGCACACTGGAGACCTCGGGACGTGCGGACGGCCGAGGAGGGCTGTCGGCCCGCACGGTGCGCCGCGTCTACACGATCCTGCGGTCGGCGCTGGGGGACGCCGTCAAGCACGGCCGGCTGGCCGTGAACCCCACCGACCGCTCCACGCCGCCGAGCCCGTCGGAGGCCAGGCCGCCGGAGATGCAGGCCTGGACCGCCCGTGAGCTCGGACGCTTCCTGGCCTGGGCCGAGAGCCGCGATCCGGACCTCGCTATCGCTTGGTCGGCTGCTGGCCGCGACCTGGGTGCGCCGGGGCGAAGCGCTGGCCCTGCGCTGGCGGGACGTGGACCTCGAGGCCGGCTGCCTCCAGGTGCGGCGCAGCGTGGGCGTCGTCAAGGCCATGGGGGACGGCCAGCAGCTCGTCGAGGGACCCACGAAGACCGGCCAGGCGCGGGTCGTGGACATTGATGACGACACGGTCGCCGCCCTGCGCGCCTACCGGGCCACCCGCGCCCCGCTCGCACCCGAGCCTGTGCGGGACGCCGCGCTCGTGCTGGGCACCCTCGACGGCGCGCATCGCCACCCCGAGCGGTACTCCCGCCGGTTCGTCGAGCAGGTCGTGCAGGCGCGCAGGGGGCTGGGGGAGGACCGGCTGCCGGAGATCCGGCTGCACGACCTACGGCACACCCACGCCACCCTGCTGCTGGCCGTCGGCGAGCCGGTGAAGGTCGTCTCCGAGCGCCTCGGGCATGCGAACGTCACCATCACGCTCACCGTGTACCAGCACGTGCACCCCGGCATGGGTCGCGAAGCCGCCGAGCGCTTCGCCGCGTTGCTCGACGGCTGATCCAGCCGTGAAGTATCAAAGCGGTATCACGAGGACCCTCGAGGCCCGGACACGGAAGCGCCCCGAGCTCCTGACCTGCAGTAACACCGGGGCGATGCTGTGTCCGAGGGGCGACACGCTACATACGCACACGGCTCTGACCGGTCCATGACTCGACCGGACAAGCGGAAATCGACCGTAGACGCAGCGCGGCGAGAATACGTCCGCACTGACGAGGAACTCGTAGTCGTGAGGGCCCGAACGCCGCGGTGGAGCCCTCGGCGCGTGAAGCTTGGCCCCCGCCCCGAGCGGGCCCTCGTTCCGGGACGGATGCCAGCACACATCGCGCCATCCCGAGCCAATGGCACGGTGCTCCGACGGCCCGGATGCCTACCACGTCCTCGCCCGCTGCAGACAGGGTCGGCCGACGGTGGCTGCGTGCTACGCCTCTCGCCAGAATCCGTACGGGCGCTCTCGTCCGGGCGCGTCCGCCGGGGGCGGGATCTCTGGGCCATGAGCCATTGGAGGCCCTACCCGATCTCCAGCTCTGGAGGTGCTCACATGACCGGGTCGATGCTGGCTAGTGGCCTGTCGGGGGACATGCTCGAAGTCTTCCGGGCAGAGCATCGCGGTGAGTGTTTCACGCCATCCGACGACGGGTTCGATGCGCGACGGGCCTTGTGGAACGGGATGGTGGACAAGCGGCCTGCGCTCATCGCACGGTGCGCAGGCGTGGCGGATGTGCTGCGAACCGTTGCACTGGCACGTGACGCCGGGCTACCGCTCGCTGTCCGCGGGGGTGGGCACAACGTTGCCGGGCTGGCCATGTGTGACGGCGGAGTCGTCGCGGATCTCTCGGCGATGAGGGCCATCCGGGTGGACCCGCAGAACAGGACCGCTCGCGCGGAGGGCGGAGTGCTCTGGGGAGACCTGGACCGGGAGACGCAAACCTTCGGCTTGGCCACCACGGGTGGAATCGTCAGTACGACCGGAATTGCCGGGCTCACCCTCGGTGGCGGCGTCGGCTGGCTGGCACGCAAGTACGGCCATTCCTGTGACAACCTCGTGTCGGTTGACGTGGTCACCCCGGACGGCGTGCTGCGCACGGCCAGCGCGGATGACCATCCGGAGCTGTTCTGGGGTATGCGCGGAGGCGGCGCGAACCTGGGGATCGCGACGTCCCTGGAGTTCCGGCTGCATCCCGTCGGCCCCACGATCGTCGGCGGCATGATCCTGCATGCGGCCGAGTACGCGACGGACGTGCTGCGCTTCTACCGCGAATTCATCCCCACTGCTCCTGAAGAGTTGGGCCTCTACTGCGGGCTCCTCTCCGCCCCTGACGGCACGCCAGTCGTCGCACTCATCGGCTGTTACCACGGAGCGCTCGAGGAAGCCGAGGCGGTCCTCGCGCCGGTGCGCTCCTTCGGGAGGCCCATCGCGGACATGTTCCAGCAGCGCCCCTACGTCGAGATGCAATCCCTGCTCGACGCAGCGTTCCCGGCAGGAGCTCGGTACCGCTGGAGATCTTCGTTCCTGCAGGAGGTGTCGGACGGTGTGGTCGAGGAAATGGTCGAGGCCGCGGCGTCACGAACCTCGCCGTTCTCCGCCATCGTCCTGGAGTGGTACGGCGGCGCGCCCAATCGCGTCCCGGAAGGAGCGACTGCTTTCCCCCATCGTGAGCCGCAGTTCGACCTCATCGTCAGTGCGATGTGGATGGACCCCAGCGAGGACGACATGCACACCGCCTGGGTGCGGCAGGTCTGGGATGGCCTGGCCCCCTTCGGCAGCGGTCGCGTCTACTCCAACGTCGTCGACCGAGGGGAGGAGAACCGCATCCGGGAGGCCTACGGCTCCGGTTTCGCGCGCCTGCGCGAACTCAAGGCGCGCTATGACCCGGACAACATGCTGCGGTACAACCACAACGTCGCCGAGGCCGGATCCTGAACTCGCCTGAGCTCGGGACGATCCCGGCAGCCCTCCGGTCCCGAGGGGATGGCCACCCGTAGATGCCAGCGCTCTGGGAGATAGCACGAGCTCGACGAAGGTCGCCTCGTCACGGATGGTGTAGGCGACGCAGCACCGCCCGCTGCAAGGCGTCAGCGGCCTCCACGATCGGAGAGCAGCGGCTGGCCGATCGCTGTGGGTGACGTCGTTCGATGTGTGCGAGGTGGCCGACCCCGTGGCCGCCAGCGCGAACGGCTCCCTGTTCGGGTCCGCCGCCGCTCCGGAGGAGTCGTCCCATGGGCTCGCAGTCCTTCGTCGGCCGCGTCGCCACGTCGAGCACGTCAGTCCTCGATGGCGCGGACGGGGAGGAGGCTCGTTAGGGTCCAGGTACCGGCCAGCGACTCACCGGCATCACCGCAGAGGTGGGGGCGGATCCTGGGTCGACCAGCTGGCTCCCGCGTTCGCCGGAGTCCCCGGCCTCGGGGCAGGAACCGGTGAAGGTCGTCTCCGAGCGCCCTGAAGCACACGAGCGCCACCATCACGCTGATCGTCCACCAGCACGTGCACCCCGACATGGGCAGGCAAGCCGCCGACCGCTTCGCCGCGCTACTCGCGGCGCACCTTGACCGCGCGCTACCACAGCAGTACTCCGGGGGTCATCGGGGCCGGGCAGGGAAGCGCCCCGGGCCTCTGACCTGCAGAGACACCGGGGCGGTGTTGTGTCCGAGGGGGGACTTGAACCCCCACGCCCGATAAAGGGCACTAGCACCTCAAGCTAGCGCGTCTGCCATTCCGCCACCCGGACGAGTGCGGGACCAGGATACCAACCCGGCGGCGCCTACCGGAGCAGGGCCCGGCGCTGCGTCGTGCGGACGGCGTCCAGCCCTACGCTCGCCGGGTGGAGAGCGAAGGTCCCGTCCAGGCCCAGGCCGAGGTCGCAGAACTGCTCAGCGAGCTCATCCGGATCGACACCACCAACACCGGTGACACCGCCACCGGCGCCGGCGAGCGGGTGGCCGCCGAGTGGGTGGCCGGCAAGCTCGACGAGGTCGGCATCGGCTCGCAGATCCTGGAGTCCGAGCCGGGACGGGCCAGCCTGGTCGCCCGCGTGGAGGGCACCGACCGCTCGCGACCGCCTCTCCTGATCCACGGACACCTCGACGTCGTCCCCGCCGACCCGGCCGAGTGGAGCGTGCACCCCTTCTCCGGCGAGGAGCGCGACGGCTACGTCTGGGGCCGCGGCGCGGTCGACATGAAGGACATGGACGCCATGGTCCTGGCGCTGGTGCGCGACTGGGCCCGCACCGGCGTCCGGCCACCGCGCGACGTCGTCCTCGCCTTCGTCGCCGACGAGGAGGCCGGCGGCACCCTCGGCGCCCGCTGGCTGGTCGACGAGCACCCGGACCTGTTCGCCGACTGCAGCGAGGCGATCAGCGAGGTCGGCGGGTTCAGCATCACCGTCCGCGACGGCCTGCGGCTCTACCTCGTCCAGACGGCGGAGAAGGGCCTGGCCTGGATGCGGCTGACCGCCGGCGGCAAGCCCGGGCACGGCTCGTTCGTCCACGACGACAACGCCGTCACCCGGCTGTGCCAGGCCGTCGCCCGGCTGGGCTCGACCCGGCTGCCCACCGTGCTCACCCCGCCGATGCGGCAGTTCCTCGCCGCCGTCGAGGAGGCCTACGGCATCGAGATCGACCCCGACGAGCCCGAGGAGGCCCTCGCCCGGCTCGGCAGCATCAGCCGCATGATCGGCGCGGCCCTGCGCAACACCGCCAACCCGACCATGCTCGACGCCGGCTACAAGACCAACGTCATCCCGGGGACGGCCAGCGCCACCGTCGACGGCCGCTTCCTGCACGGCCAGTCGGAGGAGTTCGAGCGGCAGCTCGCCTCGCTCATCGGCGAGGGCATCCAGCGCGAGTGGATCGTCCACGACCAGGCCGTGGAGACCACCTTCGACGGCCCGCTGGTCGACGCGATGGTCGCGGCCCTGAAGAGCGAGGACGACGGCGCCCGGCCGGTGCCGTTCACCATGAGCGGCGGCACCGACGCCAAGAGCTTCGAGCGGCTGGGCATCCGCTGCTTCGGCTTCTCGCCGCTGCGGCTGCCCGCCGACCTCGACTTCGCCTCGCTGTTCCACGGCATCGACGAGCGGGTGCCGGTGGAGTCGCTGCGCTTCGGCGTCCGGGTGCTCGACCGGTTCCTCCGGTCGGTCTGAGGACGCCTCAGCAGGCGGCCCGCAGCGCCTCGAGGGCCGCGGCGACGGCCGGCACCCGCCGGGCGTCGGGCCGGACCAGCGTCTCCACCACCCGGTCGTCGACGTCGGCCAGCGCGACGGCGGTCACGCCCGGCTGGGTGCTGACCGCCAGTGCCCAGGCCGGCAGCAGCGCCACGCCGAGGCCGCGCGCGACCAGCCGCTGGACGACGACGTGGTCGTCGGTCGCGAACCGGACGTCCGGGGTGAAGCCGGCCCGCCGCGCGCAGCGCAGCAGGTGCTGCCGGCACCGGTCGCACCCGGCGATCCACGGCTCGTCGCGCAGGTCGGCCAGCCGGCCGGGGGCCGGCGCGCCGGCGGGCACGACCGCCTGCACCGCGTGCCGGTGCAGCGGCTCGCGCAGCAGGTCGCCGGGGACGGGGTCGTCGTCCTCGTCGTGGCGGAAGACGACGGCGAGGTCGGCCGCGCCCTCGCGCACCGCCGCCTCGGCCTCCGGCGGCTCCAGCTCGGCGAAGTGCACCCGCAGGCCGGGCGCGCGGCCGCGCAGGTCGGCCAGCGCCGGGGGCACCAGCACCGCGGCGGCGGTCGGGAACGCGGCCAGCCGGACGACCCCGGCGGCGAGCCCGGTCAGCGCCGCCAGGTCCTGCTCGGCCGCCGCCAGCCGGTCGGCGACCCCCTCGGCGTGCCGCAGCAGCACCCGGCCGGCCTCGGTGAGCGCGACGCCGCGGCCCTCGCGCACCACCAGGGGCGTGCCGGTCTCGGCCTCCAGCCGCCGCACCTGCTGGCTGACCGCCGGCTGGGTCCAGCCCAGCGTCCGCGCGGCGCCGGCCAGCGAGCCGGCCCGGGCCACCTCGCGGAAGACGAGCAACCGGCGGGGGTCCACGGCGACATCCAAGCAGCGCTTGGGTCCGGCGGTCGACCTCTCGGTCTGGTCGGCAGGCTCGTGCGCCGCCAGGCTGACCGCCATGAGGACGATCGGGCTGCTCGGCGGGATGAGCTGGGAGTCGACCGCGCTGTACTACCGGGTCGCCAACGAGCTGGTGCGCGAGCGGGAGGGCGGCCTGGCCAGCGCCTCGCTGCTCGTCCGCAGCCTGGACTTCCGGGCGGTCCGGGCGTGCCAGGTCGAGGACCGCTGGGACGACGCCGCCGCGCTGCTGCTGGCCGAGGCGAGGTCGCTGGAGTCGGCCGGAGCCGAGCTCGTGCTGCTGTGCACCAACTACATGCACAAGGTCGCACCGGCGCTGGAGACCGGCCTGACCGTGCCGTTCCTGCACATCGCCGACGCGGTGGCCGCCGCGGCGCCCGGCCCGGTGGTCGGCCTGCTCGGGGCGGCCGGCACCGTGCGCGAGCCGTTCTACCGGCAGCGGCTGGCCGCCGCCGGCCTGACGGTGCTCGTGCCCCCGGACGACGACGTCGACCGGGTGGACGCCGCGATCTTCGGCGAGCTGTGCCGGGGCGTGCTCTCCGACGTGACCCGGGCGGAGCTGCGCGGCGTCGTCGCCCGACTGGCCGCACGCGGCGCCGACGCGGTCGCGCTGTGCTGCACCGAGCTGGAGCTGCTGCTCGCGCCCGAGGACTCCCCGGTGCCGCTGCTGCCCTCCGCCCGGCTGCACGTCACCGCCGCCGTCGACGCCGCGCTGGCGCCGTCGGCGACCGTGGTGTGATGCCCGGGTGACCTCTCCCACGCCTCCCGGTCCCGGCTCCGTCGCGCTGATCACCGGAGGGACCGGCGGCTTCGGCCGGGCCCTCGCCACCGCGCTGCGCGAGCGGGACGTCACCGCCGTCCTCGCCGACCTCGACACCGAGCGCAACCGGTCGGTCGCCGAGGAGCTCGGCTGCCCCTTCGCCGCCCTCGACGTCACCGACCGCGCGGCCAACGAGGCCGTCGTCGCGCGCGTGGAGGCCGAGCACGGCCGGCTCGACGCCGCCTACCTCAACGCCGGCATCTCCGCCGCCAAGAGCGACGACGCGCTCGACCTCGACGAGTTCATGCGGGTCGTCGACATCGACCTGTTCGGCGTCGTCTACGGCGCGGTGGCCGCCCGCCCGGCGATCCGGCGGGCCGGCGGGGGCGCGATCGTGGTGACCGCGTCGCTGGCCGGCCTCTCGCCGATGCCCAGCGACCCCGGCTACAGCGTCGCCAAGAGCGGCGCGATCGCCTTCGTCCGGTCGATGGCGCCGCGGCTGGCCCGCGAGGGCATCACCATCTCCGCGATCTGCCCCGGGTTCGCCGACACCGCGATCATCGACCGCATCCGGCACGAGTTCGAGGCCGCCGGCTTCCCGGTCATCCCCGCCGCCGAGGTCGCCGACGCGATGGTCCGGGCCTGGGAGTCGGGGGAGCCGGGCGCGGCGTACGTCATCCAGCCCGGCGTCGGCACCGTGCCCTACCGGTTCAAGGGTGTCCCCAGCGCCAAGACGGCGACCGGTGAGACCGCCGTCGTCCCCGAGGCGCTGCGGCCGCCGTCGATGCTCTGACGCGGTCGGGCCGCCCTCACCGCGGGGCGTCCTCCCTCACCGCAGGGCGTCCTCCCTCGTGGCCCACCGTGAGGGAGGACGCCCGATGATCAGGTCACCTGATCCCGGCGGAGCCACCCCGGGCCCGGTGACGGCGGTCACCGGGCGTCTGGCAGGGTCGGGCGCATGCGTGCATGGCGGGTACACGAGCTCGGCGACCCCTCGAAGGTGCTCCGGCTGGAGGACGTCGACCGGCCCACCCCGGGCGAGGGTCAGCTGCTGGTCAAGGTGCGGGCGGCGGCGCTGAACTTCCCCGACGTCCTGATGGCCGCCGGCATGTACCAGGAGCGCCCGCCGCTGCCCTACACGCCCGGCGTGGAGCTGTGCGGCGAGACCGAGGACGGCCGGCGGGTGATCGGCAGCCCGGCGGGCGGGCCCGGCGCCTTCGCCGAGTACGCGCTGATGAACGCCGATGACGCCTGGCCGGTGCCGGACTCGATGAGCGACGAGAAGGCCGGCGCGCTCTACCTCACCTACCAGACCGGGCACGTCGGCCTGCACCGCCGCGCGAACCTGCAGGCGGGGGAGTGGCTGCTGGTGCACGCCGGCGCCGGCGGCGTCGGGTCGGCGGCGATCCAGCTGGGCAAGGCCGCGGGCGCGAAGGTGATCGCCACCGCGGGCGGCCCGCACAAGGTCGAGGTGTGCCGCGAGCTCGGCGCCGACCACGTGATCGACTACACCGCCGAGGACTTCGTCCCGGTCGTCAAGGAGATCACCGCCGGCGAGGGAGCCGACGTCGTCTACGACCCGGTCGGCGGTGACGTGTTCGACAAGAGCCGCAGGTGCATCGCCTTCGAGGGCCGGCTGGTCGTCGTCGGCTTCACCAGCGGCCGCATCCCCGAGGCGCCGGCCAACCACGCGCTGGTCAAGAACTACAGCGTCGTCGGCCTGCACTGGGGCCTGTACAAGAAGAAGGACCCCGCGGTGATCGGCCAGACCCACGACGAGCTGGTCCGGCTGGTCGAGGCCGGCGCGATCGACCCGCTCATCGGCCAGGTGCTGCCGCTCGACCAGGCGCCCCAGGCGCTCGCGGCCCTCGCCGACCGCGGCACGGTCGGGAAGGTCGTGCTCGTCCCCTGAGTCCGGCTAGGTGACCGGCATCGGCAGGTAGGACAGCCGCGCCCGGCGTCGCAGGATCGCCTTGCGGGTGCCGTCGGCGTGCAGTTGCAGACGGGCGAGCTCCCAGCCGCCGACGTCCACCTGCAGGCTCAGCATGGTCGCCGCTGCGGAACGGGACGTGCCCGGCGGGATCCGCAGCGGCGCGTACTCCCAGTCGTCGGCCGCGCTCACCCGACCGATGTTGCCACGCACGACACCTGCCGGTCATGTGTGCGCCGCCTCCCGGCCTGCCCCAGGGAGCCCCCGGCGGCAGGATGGGCAGCGCCTCATCCGAGCACCGTCCGCAGCACGAGGAGGACCCGTGACCGATCCCGGTACCGCGAGCGACGCCGACCGCGCGGAGCAGGAGGCGCTGCTCGAGCCGGCCGCTCCCGAGCTCGCCGGGGACGCCGACCCGATCGGCGACGGCGTCCCCGAGGCCGACGCGCTCGAGCAGCAGCTGGCCGCCGCGCCGGGGACGGCGGGCGCGCCGCGGTCGGTCGGCGACGTGGACGCCAACGAGGCCGACGTCCTCGAGCAGGAGGCCGACGTGCCGTACGACGAGGACGACCGCGCCCTCTGACGACGTCCGGCGCCGGCTCGCCGCCCGATCGGGGGCGCGTGGCTACCCACGGGCACGCCGATGTGGTTAGGCTTCCCTAAGTCGACGCTCAAGGGGAGTCATGACCACCTGCAACGGTCCGCAGGCGCCGTCCGTCGCCGCCGCTCCCGAGCGCGCGCGCACCGTGGCCACCCGTGCCGCGGCCGCGCTCTGCCTCCCCGGCCGCGACCCGAGCCGGCCGCTGGCGCACGCCACCACCGCCGCCGGCCAGGTGCTGGTGCTGGAGCCCGGCGACGGCGAGGTGGCCGCGGCCCTCGACCGCGCGCCCGACCGGGACGTGAGCGCGCTGCTCATGGTCAGCGACCGGGCGCCGGTGGCGCTGCGCGACCCGGTGCGCGCCACGCTGTGGCTGTCGGGCTGGCTGACCCCGGTGCCCGAGGCCGACCGGCGCGCGGCCGCCGTCGCCTTCGCCGAGGTCCGCCCCGAGGAGGCGCTGCTCGACGTCGGTGGGACGGCGACCCTGCTGCGGCTGGACCTCGCCGAGGTGGTACTGCGGGAGGGCACCGGCTGCGCGGAGGTCTCGCCGGCCGACTACGCCGCCGCGCGCCCCGACCCGCTGGCCGGCGTCGAGGAGCGGCTGCTGCGCCACCTCGACCGCGACCACCCCGAGGTGCTGGCCCTGCTGGGCAGCGCGGTCGCGCGCAGCCGGGTGCCGGTGACGGCGGGGGAGACGCTGCGGCCGCTGGGCCTCGACCGGTTCGGCTACCGGCTGCGCGTCGAGGGCGCCGGCGGGCACCGCGACGTCCGGGTGCCCTTCCCGGGCCCGCTCACCTGCGCGGGCCAGGTCGACGCGGCGACGTCCCGGCTGCTCTGCGCCCTGCGCGCCGGGCTCGCCCGCCGCGACTGATCCCGACGACGACTCAGTCGAACAGCAGGGTGTCCAGGCCGCGGCGCACGCCGGGCGTCTCGGCCACCCGCCGGATGGCCAGCAGGGTGCCGGCGACGTAGGGGTCCGGGGTCTCGCCGGCGTCGTGCCGGAGGACCAGCCGCTCGCCGGTGCCGCCGAACACGACCTCGGTGCTGACCACGAAGCTCGGCAGCCGGACCGAGTGCACCCGGCTGCCGGCCACCTCCGCGCCGCGCGCCTCGACCGGGCCGTGCAGCTCCGCCAGCGGGACCGCCGGGGCCGGCGTGCGCACCGCGCCGAGGGCCTCGGCGAGCTGGCGGGCGGTGCCGCTGGGCACGTCGGGCTTGCCGGCGCTCGCGTAGTCGACGATCTCCCAGCGGTCGACGTGCGCGGCGGCCAGCGTGGCGGCGCGCTGCAGCACGGCGGCCTGGACGGAGAAGTTGCCCGCGGCGACCACCCCGACGCCCCGGTCTCGGGCTAGCCGGTCGAGCCGGGCGTAGTCGTCGTCGGTCAGCCCGCTGGAGCCGACGACGGTGTGCACACCGGCCCGCACGGCGGTCCACACGTTCTCCTCGACCGCGGTGGCGCTGGTGTAGTCGACCAGCACGTCGACCTCCGCGGACGCGAGCGCGTCGGCGACCGAGGCGGAGACCCGGCCCTCGCTGCGCGACGCCGTGACCGCCGTCAGCTGCTGGCCGGCGGCCGACCGGGACACGCCCGCGGTGAGGACCAGGTCGTCGGCGGCGTCGATGGCGGCCAGGACGGGCGGCGCGGTCCAGCCGGTCACGCCGGCGAAGCAGACCCGGATCACGGTTCGACCCTACGGTGCGCCGGATCGGAGGACGCCGCCTACGCCGGGGACAGGTTCTCGCGGAGGAGCCCGGCCAGACGGGTGCGCCGCGGGCGGACGTCGACCTCCCGCACCGCCCGCGCCAGCGCCGCACCCGAGGCGTGCACGATCGACAGGTGCTGCTGCGCCCGGGTGAGCGCGGTGTAGACCAGCGGCCGCGACAGCATCCCGCCGGCCTCCGGCGGCAGCACCACGACGACGCCGGGCCACTCCGACCCCTGCGCCCGGTGCACGGTGATCGCCCAGCCGTGCTTGAGGTCGGGCAGCGCGTCGCCGGGCACGGTCACCGGGCCGGAGGAGAAGTCGACGGTCAGCGAGCCCTCGCCGGTGGCGGTCACCACGCCGACCTCGCCGTTGGCGAACCCGATCGGCTCGAGGTCGAGGTGGTTGGCGGTGGCCACCACCCGGTCGCCGACGTCGAAGCCGAACACCGTGCCCTCGCCGGGGTTCAGCCGGTCCTTGAGCGCCTTGTTGAGCTCGATCGTGCCGGCCGGGCCGCGGTGCACCGGCGTCACCACCTGCACGTTGCGCGGGTCGATCCGCAGCGCCCGCGGGATCGAGTCGGTGACCAGCTGCACCACCCGCCGGGCGGCCTCGCCGCTGCCGGTGGCGGGCACGACGACGACCTCCCGGTCGGGGGAGTCGACCGGCGGCAGCTCGCCGGTGCGCACCGCCGAGGCCAGCCGGGCGATCGCGCCGCCCTCGGCCTGCCGGTAGAGCGTGGTCAGCTCGGTCACCGGGACCACCCCGGAGTCGATGAGGTCGCCGAGCACGTGACCGGGGCCGATCGAGGGCAGCTGGGCGGGGTCGCCCACCAGCAGCAGGTGGGTGCCGTCGGGGCAGGCCTCCAGCAGCGCCGCGGTCAGCTCGACGTCGAGCATCGAGGCCTCGTCCACGACGACGACGTCGGCGTCGAGCGGCCACTCCTCGTTGCGGGCGAACCCGCCGCCGAACCCCTGGGCGCCCAGCAGCCGGTGCACGGTCACCGCCGGGTGGTCGGTGAGCTCCTCCAGCCGCTTGGCGGCCCGGCCGGTGGGCGCGGCCAGCGCCACCTCGGTGCCCTTGGCCCGCAGCAGCCGGACGACGGCGGCCACCGTGCGGCTCTTGCCGGTGCCGGGCCCGCCGGTGAGCAGCGAGACGCCGGCGCCGAGCACCTGCGCGACCGCCTGCTTCTGCGCCTCGTCGAGGCCCTTGGCCACCGACCGGACCGCGGCGGGGTCGGCGATCCGCTCGGCGGTGGCGGCCAGCCGGGCGACGTTCTCGGCCACGGCCTCCTCGGCCATGCCGTAGCGGGCCAGCGACAGCGTCCGCAGCGCCGGGTCGGGCTCGGGCGGCTCGGTGTCGGCGTCCTCGTCCCACTCCGGCTCGGGCGGCTCGTGGTCGAGCACGTCGCCGGACTCGACCGCCGCCACGACCGCCGCCGCGGGATCGGCGATGCCCTCGGCGCGCAGCGCCGCCACCACCAGGTCGGCCGGCAGCACGGTGTGCCCGTCGCGGGTGGCCGTGCGCAGCGTCATGACGACGATCGCGCGGCCGCGGCGGGAGTCCTGCCGGTCGGCCCCGCGCAGCACCGAGATGGCCAGCCGGTCGGCGTCGGTGAGCGTGACGCCGGGCAGGCCGAGCAGCGACCACGGGTCGTCGCGCAGCCGGCGGGCGGCGTCGTCACCGAGGACGTCGGCCGCCGAGGACGCCAGCCGCGCCTCCAGCCCGGCCCGCACCAGCAGCTCGACCACGCCGTAGGTGGGCGCGGCCGCCAGGAACGAGGAGAACAGCCGCTCGGCGCGCTGCTTGCCCACCCGGGGGAGCTTGAGCAGCCGGGCGACGGTGACGTCGTCGGGCGAGGTGATGCCCGCGCCGGGCAGCTCGGCGGCGGCCCGCTTGCCCAGGCTCGGCCACAGCCCGGCGGCGCAGAACGCGGCGAAGACCGGGTCGGGCGCGGTGGGGGAGGGGGCGGTGCCGGTCGAGGGAGTGGTCACCGGGCCGCCCGCTGGTCGGGGTAGGAGAAGTGCGGCGCCGAGACGTCCTCGAGCGCCGTGCGGATCGCCGCGGGCAGCCGCACCGACTCCGCGTCGAGGGACTCCTGCAGCTGCGCGGCGGTGCGGGCGCCGACCACCGGCGCGACGACGCCGGGGCGGTCGCGCACCCAGGCCAGCGCCACCGCCAGCGGGGTGGTGCCCAGCCCGTCGGCGGCGGTGACCACGGCCTCCACGATGCGGTCGGCGGTGGCCGAGCGCAGGTCGTCGAGGAACCCGGCCCACTGCGGCGAGGCGCCGCGCGAGCCCTCCGGCGTCGCCGCCCGGTACTTGCCGGTGAGCAGCCCCCGGCCCAGCGGCGACCAGGCCAGCACGCCCAGCCCGAGCGCCTCGGCGGCGGGCACGACCTCCCGCTCGACGCCGCGCTGCAGCAGCGAGTACTCGACCTGGGTGCTCACCAGCGGCGCCCGCCCGGGCCAGGCGCGCTGCCAGGTGGCCGCCTGCGCGGTCTGCCAGCCGGTGTAGTTGCTCACGCCGACGTAGCGGACCCGGCCCGAGGCGACCGCGGCGTCGCAGGCGGCGAGGGTCTCCTCGAGCGGGGTGAGGTCGTCCCAGGCGTGCAGCTGCCACAGGTCGACGTGCTCGACGCCCAGCCGCCGCAGCGAGGCGTCCAGCGCCGCCAGCAGGTGCCCGCGGGAGGCGCCGCGGCCCAGCGGCCCGGGCCCGGTGCGGCCCACGGCCTTGGTGGCCAGCAGCACCTCCGAGCGGGGGACGACGTCGGTCAGCAGCCGGCCCAGGGTGCGCTCGCTGTCGCCGTCGCAGTAGACGTCGGCGGTGTCGACGAGGGTGCCGCCGGCGTCGACGAAGGCGGTCAGCTGCATCGCCGCCTCGTCCTCGTCGGTGTCGCGGCCCCAGGTCATGGTGCCCAGCGCCAGCCGGGAGACGACCAGGCCGCTGCGTCCCAGCGCCCGTTGTTCCACGACGGGCCAACCTACCGCCGCCGGCCGACAGGAGCCGGGGGACGCGGCGGGTGTGGACGGCGCCGCGCCGGGTCGTGCCCGGGTCCGCCGCGGGGGTCGGCCTAGGCTGTCCCCCCGTGCCGTCGCGAGTCCCGAACCGTCCTGTCCGCCGTCCCACCCGGTCCCGGGGCTGAGCGGCGTGGGGTGGTTCGAGGCGGTCGTCCTGGGGCTGGTGCAGGGGCTCACGGAGTTCCTGCCGATCTCCTCCAGCGCGCACCTGCGGGTGGTCGGCGAGGCGTCGGGCTGGGGTGACCCGGGCGCGGCGTTCACCGCGATCACGCAGATCGGCACCGAGGCCGCCGTCCTGCTCTACTTCCGCAGGGACATTGCGCGCATCGTCGTCGCCTGGTTGCGGGCGCTGACCGACCGCTCGATGCGTGCGGACCCCGACGCCCGGATGGGCTGGCTGATCATCGTCGGCAGCATCCCGATCGTGGTCCTCGGGCTGCTGTTCCAGGACGACATCGAGACCACCTTCCGCGACCTGCGGATCGTGGCGATCGCGCTGGTCGCCTTCTCGCTGGTCCTCTACTGGGCCGACCGCGTGGGCCGCAAGACACGTGAGCTGCGCCAGCTCACCGTCCGCGACGGGCTGCTGTTCGGGCTGGCGCAGTCGATGGCGCTGGTGCCGGGCGTGTCCCGCTCCGGCGGCACCATCACGATGGGCCTGTTCCTCGGCTACACCCGCGCCGCCGCGGCCCGCTACTCGTTCCTGCTGGCCATCCCCGCGGTGCTCGGGTCGGGGTTCTTCCAGGCCTACGAGGCGCTCACCGGCGGCGTGGCCGGCGAGAGCGTCGCCTGGGGGCCGACCCTCCTGGCCACGGTGATCGCGTTCGGCGTGGGCCTGTCGGTGATCGCCTGGCTGCTGCGCTACCTCGACCGCGGCACGTTCACCCCGTTCGTCGTCTACCGGGTGGTGCTCGGCCTGGCGCTGCTGGCACTGGTCGGCGCGGGCGTGCTCGCGCCCAACTGAGGCGTCCCGCCGGGATCAGGTGACCTGATCGTCGGGGGGGGGCCGCCCCCGCCGGGGCCGCGGGCGGCCCCCCGCGGGGGCGGGCGGCGGGCGGGGGCCGGGCACCCCCCCCCCCCCCCCCCCCCCCCCCCCCCCCCCCCCCCCCCCACCCCCCCCCCCCCCCCCCCCCCCCCCCCCCCCCCCCCCCCCGCCCCCGCCGCCCCCCCCCCCCCCCCCCCCCCCCCCCCCCCCCCCCGCCCCCCCCCCCCCCTGCGGTGAGGGAGGACGCCGGCGCGGGTCCGCCTACGCTCGGCCGCGTGACCACCGTCATCCTCCTGCGGCACGGCCGGACGACGGCGAACGCCGGTGGTGTGCTGGCCGGGTGGAGTCCCGGCGTGGAGCTCGACGAGGCCGGGCAGGCGCAGGCGGCCGCGGTGGGCGCCCGGCTCGCGCCGGTGCCGCTGGCCGCGGTCGTCAGCAGCCCGCTGGAGCGCTGCCGGCAGACCGCCGGGGCCGTGCTCGACGGGCGCGGGCTCGAGCTGAGCACCGACGACCGGCTCGGCGAGGCCCGCTACGGCGACTGGACCGGCCGGCCGCTCAAGGAGTTGGTCAAGGAGCCGCTGTGGAAGGTGGTGCAGCAGCACCCCTCCGCGGCGGTGTTCCCCGGGCCCGAGGGCGAGGGGCTGGCGCAGACCCAGGCCCGCGCGGTCGCCGCCGTCCGCGAGTGGAACGACCGGCTGGGTCCCGACGCGGTCTGGCTGGCCTGCTCCCACGGCGACGTCATCAAGGCCGTGCTCGCCGACGCCCTCGGCCTGCACCTGGACGCCTTCCAGCGGATCGTCGTCGACCCCGCCTCGATCTCGGTGGTCAGCTACACCGAGACCCGCCCCTTCGTGCTGCGGGTCAACGACACCGGGGGTGACGTCGCCGCCCTGGTGCCGCCGAAGAAGCGGCCCCGTCGCCGCCGGGGCAGGGACTCCGACGCCGTCGTCGGCGGCGGCGCCGGCGCGGCCGCGACGTGACGGCGGTCGTCGGACCGCCCGCGTAACCTGGCAGCGTGCCGCGCCAGGTCTTCCGTTTCGAGCGCCCGACCCGGTTCGTCGCCGGGACGGTCGGCCAGCCCGGGGATCGCACCTTCTACCTGCAGGCCTCCGACGACGACGGCCGCGTGGTCAGCGTCGCGCTGGAGAAGTCGCAGGTGCAGGTGCTCGCCGAGCGCATGGACGAGCTGCTCGACGAGATCGCCTCCCGGCCCGGCACGGCCGTCCCCGCCACCGCCGACGTCGACGACCTCGAGCCGCTCACCGCTCCGGTCGACGAGGAGTTCCGCGTCGCGGCGATGGGCCTGGCCTGGGACGGCGAGGCGCAGGCCGTCGTCGTCGAGGCCGTGGCGGCCACCGACGAGCCGGTCGACGAGGAGACCATCCTCTCCGACGCCGAGGAGGGTCCCGACGCGCTGCGGGTGACCATCACCCCCGGCGCCGCCCGGTCGTTCGTCGCCCGGGCGCGTCGCGTCGTCGCCGCCGGCCGCCCCTCCTGCCCGCTGTGCTCGCTGCCGCTGGACCCCACCGGGCACGTCTGCCCGCGGCAGAACGGCTACCGCCGCTGAACCGCGGAGCGCGGCGGTGACCGGCGGCCGGCCCGCGCGGGAGCTGCGCGCCCCGGACACCGACGCCGAGGCGCGCACCCTCCTGGTCGAGGGCGAGATCGACCTCGAGGGGCGGATGCTCGACGCGAGCAACGTCACCCTCGTCGGCGCCATCCGCACCGCCGAGCTCGAGGCCGAGTGCGTCTACAAGCCGGTGGCCGGCGAGCGGCCGCTGTGGGACTTCCCCGACGGCACCCTCGCCGGGCGGGAGGTGTCGGCGGCGCTGGTCAGCGAGGCCACCGGCTGGGGCATCGTGCCGCCCACCGTGCTGCGCGAGGGCCCGTTCGGCCCCGGCATGGTGCAGCTGTGGATCGACGGCGACCCCGGCGTCGACCTGGCCGCCTTCGTCCGCTCCGACCACCCGGGGCTGCGCCGCATGGCGGTGTTCGACGCGGTGGTCAACAACGCCGACCGCAAGGGCGGGCACATCATCCCGACGGCGTCGGGTCACGTGTACGGCGTCGACCACGGCATCTGCTTCTCGGCCGACCCGAAGCTGCGCACCCTGCTGTGGCGCTGGGCGGGCAAGCCGCTGCCCCTGGCCGCCCTGGAGGTGCTCGAGCGGCTCGCGGACGACCTGCGCGGCGACCTCGGCGAGACGCTGCACGAGCACCTGACCCGGCGCGAGGTCCGCTGCACCCAGCAGCGGGTGGCCGAGCTGCTGCGCACCAAGCTGCACCCCGAGCCGTCGGGGCAGTGGCCGGCGCTGCCCTGGCCGCCGTTCTGAGCGCTCGGGCAGCATCCGGGGGCATGCCGCACCGCAGCCGCCTCGCGATCCTCCTGCTCGACCTGCCGCCGGACGTGCACGCCGCCGGCCTCGACTTCTGGTCGGCGGCCACCGGCCACCCCGTCGAACCCGACATGACCGACCCGAGCTGGCACTCGCTCGGCTCGTTCGCCGACGGCTTCCACCTCGAGGTGCAGCGCACCGGGGAGGGGACGCCGCCGCGCTGGCACGTCGACGTCGAGACCGACGACATCCCCGCCGAGGTGGCGCGGCTGGAGGCCCTGGGCGCCCGCCGGAAGGCCGACATGGGCTCGTTCTGGCAGATGACCGACCCGGCCGGGCTGGTGTTCTGCGTGGTCGGCATCCAGACCGGCGAGGCCTTCGAGCGGCACGCCGTCACCTGGCCCTGAGCCGGCCCGGGAGCCGGGTCACTCCATGTCGACCAGGCCGATCATCGCGGCCGCCTGCAGGCCGTCGCCGTCGACGGTGAGCACCTCCAGCGGCACCCGCCGCCAGCAGGCCAGCAGCAGGTCGCCCGCGGTGCCGCGCAGCGTCGCCACCGGGCGCGGGCGGGACCCGGCGAACAGCGTGCGCTCCACCCCGGCGTCGATGGCGTGCAGCACGACGGGGTGCGCGCCGGGCGGCGGCCCGTCGGGCAGCGCACCGGGCACGATGACCTCCAGCCACTCGTCGAGGCCGTCGAGCCCGAGGCCGGCGGGGATCGGCCGGACGTCGCCGAGCACCTGCTCGACGTCGGCGGTGTGCACCACCGCCTCGTGGACCTGCCGCCGCAGCACCCAGCCGACGTCCTGCCGGGGCGCCCACGTCCAGACCCGCTCGGCGGGGTCGGCGGCGGCCAGCGCCGTCTCCAGTTCCGCCGCCTGCGCCATCGACCAGCCCAGCAACTCGTCGTCGGGATGGCGCGGCGGCTCGGCGTAGCCCTCCGGCGACGCGGCGCGGGTGCGCACCACCCAGGCCCAGAAGTGCTGGACCTCCCCGAGGTGGCGCACGAGGTCGGCGAGGGTCCAGTCCGGACAGCCGGGGACCGGCGCCCGCCACCCGGAGGCCAGCAGGGCCTCGGCGGCGGCGTCGGCGAAGCGGGCGTCGGTCCGGCTCAGCGCCGGCAGGTACTCCGCGGTGTCCATCGCCTGGGTGGTCATCGCCGTCCCCCTCCTCGTGCCCGCCCTGGCGACGCTAGCGCCGCGGGCCGGTGTCCGTCCCACCACCCGCCGTCGCCGCTGGTGGGGGAGACTCGCGGTGGCCCCGGGCCCGCCCCGGGCCTTGCCGCCGTCCCCAGCCAGGAGTGCCGCCCGGTGTCCACCGCCCTCTCGCCCGAGGTCCGCACGACCGCCCTCACCCGCATGTCCGCCGACGTCCTCGACGTCCTGGTGATCGGCGGCGGGGTCACCGGCGCCGGCGCCGCCCTCGACGCGGCCAGCCGCGGCCTGTCGGTGGGCCTGCTCGAGCAGCGCGACTGGGCCTCGGGCACGTCCAGCCGGGCCAGCAAACTCGTCCACGGCGGGCTGCGCTACCTGGAGATGCTCGACTTCGCCCTGGTCCGCGAGGCGCTGCACGAGCGCGGCCTGCTCGTCGGCCGGCTCGCCCCGCACCTGGTGCACCCGGTGCCGTTCCTCTACCCGCTGCGCCACCGGGTGTGGGAGCGGGCCTACACCGGGGCGGGCATCGCGCTCTACGACGTGCTCGGCGGGCTGCTCGGCCGCGTCGGCGGGCAGGGCGTGCCGCTGCACCGGCACCTGTCGCGGAAGGCGCTGCGCCGGGTCGCGCCGTCGCTGCGCGAGGACGCCGCCGTCGGCGCCATCCGCTACTGGGACGCCAAGGTCGACGACGCCCGCCTCGTGCAGGTGCTCGTGCGCACCGCCGTCGGCCACGGCGCGCTGGCCGCGAGCCGCACCCAGGTCGTCGGCTACCTCGAGGAGGGCGGCCGGGTCGCGGGCGTGCGCGCGGTCGACCTGGAGACCGGCCGCGAGCTCACCATCCGCGCGCGGCACGTCGTCGGCGCGACCGGCGTCTGGACCGACCAGACCCAGGAGCTCTTCCGTGCCCAGGGGCTGACCGTGCGGGCGTCGAAGGGCGTGCACATCGCCGTCCCGCGCGACGTCATCGCCGGCGAGGACGGGGTCATCCTGCGCACCGAGAAGAGCGTGCTGTTCATCATCCCGTGGCCCACCCACTGGGTGATCGGCACCACCGACACCCCGTGGGACCTGGCCAAGGACCACCCGGTCGCCTCGGCCGCCGACGTCGACTACCTCCTCGAGCGGGCCAACGACGTGCTCACCCGGCCGCTCGGCCGCGACGACGTCCTCGGCGTCTACACCGGCCTGCGGCCGCTGCTGCAGCCGGTGGGCGAGGAGGGGCAGGCGACGACGAAGGTGTCCCGCGAGCACACCGTGGCCACCGTCCGGCCCGGGCTCACGGTGATCGCCGGCGGCAAGTACACGACCTACCGGGTGATGGCCCGCGACGTCGTTGACATGGCGCTGGCCGACCGCGCGCCGGGGGAGGACCCCGACGCGCCGATCCCCGCCTCGCTCACCGAGGAGCTGCCGCTGGCCGGCGCCGACGGCTACCGGGTGCGGTGGAACCGCAAGGCCCACCTCGCCCGCGCGCACGGCTGGACCGAGACCCGCGTGGAGCACCTGCTCGACCGCTACGGCAGCCTGGTCGACGAGCTGCTGGCCCTCGTCGACGCCGACCCCGACCTCGGCCGGCCGCTGGAGGGCGCGCCGGACTACCTGCGCGCCGAGGTGGTCTACGCCGTCACCGCCGAGGGCGCGCTGCACCTCGAGGACGTGCTGACCCGCCGGACCCGGCTGTCCTACGAGCAGGCCGACCGGGGGACGGCGTCGGCCCGGCCGGCCGCCGAGCTCATGGCCGGGCTGCTCGGGTGGGACGACGACCAGCGCGAGCGCGAGGTCGCGACCTACCTGGCGCGGGTGGAGGCCGAGCGGGCCGCCGAGGCGATGCCCGACGACACCTCCGCCGAGCGCGCCCGGCTGCAGGCCCCCGAGATCCGGCCGTTCGCCGCCTCCGCCTGAGACCCCGTCCGACCCGAGCCTGGAGGTCAGCGTTGACCCGGTACGTCGCCGCCATCGACCAGGGGACGACGAGCACCCGCTGCATCGTCTTCGACGCCGCGGGCGCGGTCGTCGCCCGGGCGCAGGAGGAGCACCGGCAGGTGTTCCCCCGCGCCGGGTGGGTCGAGCACGACCCGGTGGAGATCTGGGCCAAGACCCGGGACGTGGTCGGGCTGGCACTGGCCCGCGCCGACGCCGTCGCCGGAGACCTGGCCGCCGTCGGGCTGACCAACCAGCGCGAGACCGCCGTCGTCTGGGACCGCACCACCGGCGAGCCGGTGTACAACGCGATCGTCTGGCAGGACACCCGCACCGACGCGATCTGCCGTGAGCTCGGCGAGTTCGGCGGCGGCGCCGACCGCTACAAGGAGCGGACCGGCCTGCCGCTGGCCACCTACTTCGCCGGGCCGAAGGTCACCTGGATCCTCGACAACGTCGAGGGCGCCCGGGCGCGGGCCGAGCGCGGCGAGCTGCTCATGGGCACCATCGACAGCTGGCTGCTGTGGAACGCCACCGGAGGTCCGGACGGCGGCCTGCACCTCACCGACGTCACCAACGCCTCGCGCACGCTGCTCATGGACCTGGGCACGCTGCAGTGGGACGAGTCGATCGCCGCCGACCTGCGCATCCCGACCTCGATGCTGCCCGAGATCCGCTCCAACTCCGAGGTCTACGGCGAGGGCCGCAAGGGCGGGGCGCTGGCCGGGGTCCCGATCGCCGGCTCGCTCGGCGACCAGCAGGCGGCCACCTTCGGCCAGGTCTGCTTCACGCCGGGCATGGCCAAGAACACCTACGGCACCGGCAACTTCCTGCTGCTCAACACCGGCAAGACCGCGGTCCGCTCGGAGAACGGGCTGCTGACCACCGTCTGCTACATGCTCGGCGACGACGACCCGGTGTACGCGCTGGAGGGGTCGATCGCGGTCACCGGCTCGCTCGTGCAGTGGCTGCGCGACAACCTGCGGCTCATCGGCGGCGCCGGCGAGATCGAGGCGGTCGCCCGCTCGGTGGAGGACAACGGCGGTGCCTACTTCGTGCCCGCCTTCTCCGGCCTGTTCGCTCCGCACTGGCGTTCCGACGCCCGCGGTGCGGTGGTCGGGCTGACCCGCTACGTCGACCGCGGCCACCTGGCGCGGGCGGTGCTGGAGTCGACCGCGTACCAGACCCGCGAGGTGGTCGAGGCCATGGACGCCGACAGCGGGGTGGCACTGGCCGAGCTGCGGGTCGACGGCGGGATGGTGGTCAACGAGCTGCTCATGCAGTTCCAGGCCGACATCCTCGGCGTCGACGTCGTCCGGCCCCGGGTCGCCGAGACCACCGCGCTGGGTGCCGCCTACGCCGCGGGCCTGGCCGTCGGCTTCTGGAGCGGCCAGGACGAGCTGACCGCGCAGTGGGCCGAGGGCCGCCGCTGGACGCCGCAGATGCCCGTCGACCAGCGTGAGCGCTACTACCGCAAGTGGCAGAAGGCGGTCACCCGCACCCTGGACTGGGTCGACGAGGACGACTGAGGACGGCCGGGCCCGGATTTCCGTCCTCTGCCGTTCCGTTGACGGACAGCGATGGCGCGCCGGGGAACGGTTGCACCCGGCCACCCGGCCCCGTTGTCTGCTGGGACCGGGGCGCCGAGGGGCGGTGCCGTGAGGGGGAGAACGGGATGCCGATCTGGACGGTGCAGACCACCGGGGGCGAGGACGAGCGGGTCGAGGCCGGGCTGCTGGCGACGGAGAGCGGCGCCCTGGTCGCGCTGTCGGACGACGGCCTGCTGACACGGGCGTGGGCACCCGGCCAGTGGCGGGCGGTCCGGCAGGTGACCGACGGGGACACCCGCCCGTCGCGCCGGCCGGCCGAGCAGGACGAGGTCCTGGTCGGGCTGCCCCGCCGCTGACGGGGCCCAGCGCAGCGCGCGACCGGGCGGGTCCGTCGGCCACGTCCTGTGCACGTGGCGTCGTCGCGGCGCCGGCCGGCCCGCGCCGTGTGCACACAGCGCGGGCCGGGATCGCGCGCCGGGGCGCCGTCCCCAGGTGCGGGGCGGGCGGCGGGGGGGCGCCGGACACGCAACTACCCTCGGCGTCGTGCTCGCCTGGCCCGCCCCGCTGCTCCCCACCCTGCCCGGCTCCGGTCCGGTGCTGCGCCTGTTCGACACCGCGCGCGGGGAGGTCGTGCCCACCGAGCCCGGTGCGGTGGCGCGGATGTACGTCTGCGGCATCACCCCCTACGACGCCACCCACCTCGGGCACGCGGCCACCTACCTGGCCTTCGACCTGGTCAACCGGGTGTGGCGGGACGCCGGGCACGCCGTCCACTACGTGCAGAACGTCACGGACATCGACGACCCGCTGCTCGAGCGCGCCGAGCGCGACGGCGAGGACTGGGTCGTGCTGGGCATGCGCGAGACGGCGCTGTTCCGCGAGGACATGACCGCGCTGCGGGTGCTGCCGCCGGAGGACTACGTGGGCGCGGTGGCCGCGATCCCGCGGATCGTCGCGCACGTGGAGACCCTGCTCGACGAGGGCCTGGCCTACGTGATCGGCGACGGCACCGGCGACGTCTACCACGACGTCTCCCAGGCCCCCGGCTTCGGCGCGGAGTCCGGCTACGACGAGACGACGATGCTGGCGCTCTCGGCCGAACGCGGCGGTGACCCCGACCGGCCGGGCAAGCGCAACCGGCTCGACCCGCTGCTGTGGCGCGGCCGCCGCGAGGGCGAGCCCGCCTGGCCCGGCCCCCGCGGCATCGCCGGCCGACCGGGTTGGCACATCGAGTGCGCCACGATCGCGCTGGACACCATCGGCACCGGCTTCGACGTGCAGGGCGGCGGCAGCGACCTGGTCTTCCCGCACCACGAGTACTCCGCCGTCCACGCCGAGGCGCTCACCGCCGCCGAGACGGGGGAGAAGGGCCCGTTCGCCCGGGCCTACGTGCACGCGGCGATGATCGGCCTCGACGGCGAGAAGATGAGCAAGAGCCGCGGCAACCTGGTCTTCGTCTCCAAGCTGCGCGGCGAGGGCGTCGACCCGATGGCCATCCGGCTGGCGCTGCTCTCGGGCCACTACCGCACCGACCGCGCCTGGACGCCGGACCTGCTGTCGGCCGCGCAGGAGCGGCTGGCCACCTGGCGCCGGGCGGCCGCCCTGACCGCGGGCGCCCCGGCCGCGCCGGTGCTCGCCGGGCTCCGCGAGCGCCTCGCCGACGACCTCGACAGCCCCGGCGCGATCGCCGTCGTCGACGCCTGGGCGGCGGCCACGCTGGCCGGGGACGGCGAGGCCGAGGACGGCGCCCCGGCGATGGTGGCCGACGCCGTCGACGCGCTGCTCGGTGTCGCGCTGCAGGAGGGCTGAGTGTCCGGCGGGTTCCGGCTCACCGGCCGCGCGGCCCGCGAGGCGGCGGAGTCCGGGCTCGCCCCCGCCGCGGCCCGCTCGGCGGCCACCCGCGGCCGCGCCGTCGACGAGCCCGAGGACCGGCTGCGCACCGCCTTCGAGCGCGACCGCGACCGGATCCTGCACGCCAAGGCCTTCCGCCGGCTCAAGCACAAGACGCAGGTCTTCCTCAACCCCGACGGCGACCACTTCGTCACCCGGCTCACCCACACCCTGCAGGTCACCCAGGTGGCCCGGGCCATCGCCCACGCGCTCGGGCTCAACGAGACCCTCGCCGAGGCCATCGCGCTCGGCCACGACGTCGGCCACTCGCCGTTCGGCCACATCGGGGAGGACGCCTTCGACCCCTACGTGCCCGGCGGCTGGCACCACGCGGCGCAGGGCGTGCGGATCGTGGAGGTCCTCGAGCACCTGAACCTGACGTGGGAGGTCCGCGACGGGATCCGCGCGCACAGCTGGAAGATCACGCCGCCGCCGGCGACCCGCGAGGGGGAGTGCGTCCGCTACGCCGACCGGATCGCCTACCTGTCCCACGACGCCCTCGACGCCGTCCGCGCCGGGGTGCTGGTGCCCGGCGACCTGCCCGCGGTGGCGCGCGAGGCCTTCGGCGAGCCGGGCAGCGCCATGGTCGGGGCGATGGTCGACGCCGTCGTCGTTGGCTCCCTGGCCGACGGCGGCCGGGTGGTCATGGCGCCCGAGCCGCTGGCCGCGATGCACCGGCTGCGGACGTTCATGTTCGAGCGGGTCTACCTGTCCGAGACCGCCGCCGGGCAGAAGCAGCTGGCCATCGACGTCATCCGCCGGCTGGTCGACCACCACCTGGCCCACCCCGAGCTGATCCCGCCGACCTACCGCGACACCGAGGCCGACCTGGTCACCCAGGTCGTCGACCACGTGTCCGGGATGACCGACCGGTTCGCCCTCGCCACCCACGACCGGCTCTTCGGCGACGACGCCGCGGCGCGGATGGCCCCGCTGCTGCGCCGGTGACCGGAGCGGGGCGGCCTGGCCCCGCACTGCCGGCGTTCCCCGCGGATCGCCGGTGCTGCAGCGCCCGCAGTGCGCGAGGAACGCCCGCAACGCCGCGAACCCGACCGTTATCCCCGACCACCGCGCCGACCGGGCCGGGCGCCGACCACGGCGGGCCGGCGACCGGGACCGGTCAGCTGGGGGAGGAGCCGCGCCGGCGCAGGTAGCGCTCGAACTCCCGGGCGATCTGGTCGCCGTTGGCCTGGGAGAGGTCGCTCTCGGTGGCGCGCTCCTCGAGGGAGCGCACGTACTCGACGACCTCGGCGTCCTCCTGGGCCATCTCGTCGACGGTCCGGACCCAGTCGTCGGCCTGCGCGGGCAGCGCCCCGAGCGGCACCGGCAGCTCGAGCACCTCCTCGACCCGCTGCAGCAGCGCGACGGTGGCCCGCGGGGAGGGCGGCTGGGAGACGTAGTGGGGGACGGCGGCCCAGAAGCTCACCGCGGGCAGGCCCTGCTGCACGCACGCGTCCTGGAAGACGCCGAGGATGCCCGTCGGGCCCTCGTAGCGGGAGGTCTCCAGGCCGTAGGCCCGGGCGGACTCCTGGTCGTAGGCCGAGCCGCTCACCGGCGTGGGCCGGGTGTGCGGGGTGTCGGCGAGCAGCGCGCCCAGCGCGACGACGGTCTGCACGTCGAGCTCCTGGCACAGCTCGATGAGCTCGGCGCAGAAGCCGCGCCAGCGCATGTTGGGCTCGATCCCCCGGATGAGGACGACGTCGCGGTCGCTGCCCGGCGGCCGGGCCACCGAGACCCGCGTCGTCGGCCACTCGATGCGCCGGCTGACGCCCTCGACCAGGGAGACGGTGGGGCGGTTGACCTGGAAGTCGTAGTAGTCCTCGGGGTCGAGCGCGGCGAGGGGGGTGGCGTCCCAGATGAGCTCGAGGTGCTCGAGCGCCCCGGTGGCGGCGTCCCCGGCGTCGTTCCAACCCTCGAAGGCGACCACCGCCACCGGCTGGTTCAGCTGGGGCAGGTCATCGGGAGCGGACTTCGGGTCGATCACCCCTGCGAGCCTACGTCGATCGCGGCGCGCACCCCGCGTGGCGCGGGTGGGAGGATGGCACGGGCCCGCGGCACCGCCTCCGACGACGCAGGGAACACACGCGGCCCAGCGGCTGCTGCCCGAGCAGCAGGACCTGCCGCCTGACCGACCCCGAGGACGCCCGTGACCGACGCCCCGCAGCTCCGTCCCGACGCCACCACGGAGCTCACCGCCCTGCTCGAGCAGCGCATCCTGGTGCTCGACGGCGCGATGGGGACGGCGATCCAGCAGCAGCGGCCGAGCGAGGCCGACTACCGCGGGGAGCGGTTCGCCGACTGGCCGGCCGACCTGCAGGGCAACAACGACCTGCTCGTGCTCACCCGGCCCGAGCTCGTCGCGGGCATCCACCGCGAGTACCTCGAGGCCGGCGCCGACGTCGTCGAGACCAACACCTTCAACGCCAACGCCGTCTCGCTGGCCGACTACGGCATGGCCTCCCTGGCCCGCGAGATCAACGAGGCCGCCGCCCGGCTGGCCCGCCGCGAGGCCGACGCGATGACCGCCCGCACCCCGGAGCGGCCCCGGTACGTCGCCGGCGCCCTCGGGCCGACCACCCGGACGGCGTCGATCTCGCCCGACGTCAACGACCCCGGCGCCCGCAACGTCACCTTCGGCGAGCTCGTCGCGGCCTACCGCGAGCAGGCCGACGGCCTGGTCGACGGCGGCGCCGACCTGCTGCTGGTCGAGACGGTCTTCGACACGCTCAACGCCAAGGCCGCGATCGTCGCCCTGGAGTCGCTGTTCGACGAGCGCGGCCGCCGCTGGCCGGTCGTCGTCTCGGGCACGATCACCGACGCGTCGGGCCGCACCCTGTCCGGGCAGACCACCGAGGCGTTCTGGCACTCGGTGCGGCACGTGCGGCCACTCGCCGTCGGGCTCAACTGCGCGCTGGGCGCCAAGGAGCTGCGCCCCTACGTCGCCGAGCTCGCCCGCGTCGCCGACACCTTCGTCTCCTGCTATCCCAACGCCGGCCTGCCCAACGCCTTCGGCGAGTACGACGAGGCGCCGGAGGAGACCGCCGGCGTGCTGCAGGACTTCGCCGAGGACGGCTTCGTCAACCTCGTCGGCGGCTGCTGCGGCACCACCCCGGCGCACGTCGCCGCCATCGCCGCCGCCGTCGCCGGGCGCGCGCCGCGCACCCCGCCGGCGGCCCGCCCGGCGCTGCGGCTGTCGGGCCTGGAGCCGGTGACCGTCGACGAGGACTCGCTGTTCGTCAACGTCGGGGAGCGCACCAACATCACCGGCTCGGCGCGCTTCCGCCGGCTGGTCCGCGACGGCGACTACGCCGGCGCGCTCGCCGTGGCCCGCCAGCAGGTCGAGGCCGGCGCGCAGGTCATCGACGTCAACATGGACGAGGGCATGATCGACGGCGTCGCGGCGATGACCCGCTTCACCCGGCTGATCGCCGCCGAGCCCGACATCTGCCGCGTGCCGGTGATGGTCGACTCCTCGAAGTGGGAGGTCATCGAGGCCGGCCTGCAGCAGCTGCAGGGGAAGTCGATCGTCAACTCGATCTCGCTGAAGAACGGCGAGGAGGAGTTCGTCCGGCAGGCCGAGCTGTGCCGCCGGTACGGCGCCGCCGTCGTCGTCATGGCCTTCGACGAGGACGGGCAGGCCGACACCCTGGAGCGGCGGCAGCAGATCTGCCGCCGGGCCTACGACGTGCTCGTCGACCGGGTGGGCCTCCCGCCCGAGGACGTCGTCTTCGACCCCAACGTCTTCGCCGTCGCCACCGGCATCGAGGAGCACGCCCGCTACGGGCTGGACTTCATCGAGGCCACCCGCTGGATCAAGGCGAACCTGCCGCACGCGCGGGTCTCCGGCGGGGTGTCGAACGTGTCGTTCTCCTTCCGCGGCAACAACCGCGTCCGGGAGGCCATCCACGCGGTGTTCCTCTTCCACGCCGTCGCCGCCGGCATGGACATGGGGATCGTCAACGCCGGTGCGCTCGAGGTGTACGAGGAGGTCCCGGCGCGGCTGCGCGAGCGCATCGAGGACGTCGTCCTCGCCCGCCGGCCCGACGCCACCGAGCGGCTGCTGGAGATCGCCGGGGAGTACGCCGCCACCGGTGCCGCCGAGGAGGCGGCCACCGAGGAGTGGCGGTCGCTGCCGGTCGCCGAGCGGATCACCCACGCGCTGGTCAAGGGCGTCGACGAGTTCGTCGAGGCCGACACCGAGGAGCTGCGCCTCGAGATCGCCGCCCGCGGCGGCCGGCCGATCGAGGTCATCGAGGGCCCGCTGATGAGCGGGATGAACGTCGTCGGCGACCTGTTCGGCGCCGGCAAGATGTTCCTGCCGCAGGTGGTCAAGTCCGCGCGGGTGATGAAGAAGGCCGTCGCCCACCTGGTGCCGTTCATCGAGGCCGAGCGGCAGCCCGGCGACGCCGAGCGCACCAACGGCCGCGTGGTCATGGCCACCGTCAAGGGCGACGTCCACGACATCGGCAAGAACATCGTCGGCGTCGTCCTGCAGTGCAACAACTACGACGTCGTCGACCTCGGCGTCATGGTCCCGGCGCAGAAGATCCTGGACACCGCCAAGGAGGTCGGCGCCGACGTCATCGGCCTGTCCGGGCTGATCACCCCGTCGCTGGACGAGATGGTCGGCCTGGCCGCCGAGATGGAGCGGCAGGGCTTCGAGGTGCCGCTGCTCATCGGCGGGGCGACGACCTCGCGCGCGCACACCGCGGTCAAGGTCGCGCCGCGCTACCACGGCCCGGTCATCTGGGTGAAGGACGCGTCGCGGTCGGTGCCCGTCGTCGCCGCGCTGCTGTCCGACGAGCAGCGCCCCGGCCTGCTGACCGCCACCGACGCCGAGTACGCGGGGCTGCGCGAGCGGCACGCCGCCCGCACCGACACCCGCACGCTGCTGCCGATCGCCGCCGCCCGTACCGCGGCGCCTGCGCTCGACTGGTCGTCGTACGAGCCGCCGCAGCCGCGCACGGGGACCGGCGTGCAGGTGCTGCGCGACTACCCGCTCGAGGAGCTGCGCGGCTACATCGACTGGCAGCCGTTCTTCACCGCGTGGGAGATGCGCGGCCGGTTCCCGGACCTGCTGCACAACCCGGCCACCGGCGAGGCGGCGCGGCGGCTGTTCGACGATGCGCAGGCGATGCTCGACCGGATCGTCGCCGAGCGCTGGCTGACCGCGAACGGCGTGTTCGGGCTGTTCCCGGCGGCGCGGGTCGACGGCGAGGACGGGCCCGGTGAGGACATCGAGGTCTACACCGACGGGGCCCGCAGCGAGGTACGCGCGGTGCTGCACCAGCTGCGGCAGCAGACCGAGGGCCGCGACGGCGCCCCGCGCACGTCGCTGGCCGACTTCGTCGCACCGCGGGAGAGCGGCCTGGCCGACCACGTCGGCGCCTTCGCCGTCACCGCGGGGCTGGGCGCGGCCGAGCGGGTGGCCGCGTTCAAGGCCGCCCACGACGACTACTCGGCGATCCTGCTCGAGGCGCTGGCCGACCGGCTGGCGGAGGCGTTCGCCGAGCGGCTGCACGAGCGGGTGCGGCGGGAGTTCTGGGGCTACGCGGCCGACGAGCGGCTGGACAACGACGCGCTGATCGCCGAGCGCTACCGCGGCATCCGCCCCGCGCCGGGCTACCCGGCCTGCCCGGAGCACACCGAGAAGCAGACGATCTGGGAGCTGCTCGACGTCGAGGCCGCGATCGGCCTGCGGCTGACCGAGTCGATGGCCATGTGGCCGGGTGCCGCGGTCAGCGGGCTGTACTTCTCCCACCCGGAGGCGCGCTACTTCAACCTGGGCCGGATCGGCCGCGACCAGGTCGAGGACTACGCCCGCCGCAAGGGCTGGACCCTCGCCGAGGCCGAGCGCTGGCTGGCACCCAACCTGGGCTACCGCACCGACGACGACTGAGGGCCCGCCCGTCGGGGGCCGATAGCGCGATAGAGGCACCGCGCCGCCGTTCCTCGCCCGCAGCGACGAGGGGCTCGCCGTCGGGCACGACGCCACCGCGCGGACGCCCGACGACGACGTCGTCCCCGCTCGGCGGAGCGGCCAGGCCCTAGCGTGGCCGCCGCTGCTGCTACCGAGGTGCCCTGGCCCGGGACCGGAGGCGTGCCGCGGGCCCGGGCGGAGACGAGGCGGTCATGGCCGAGCCCCCCGGGCAGGACGTCGTCGTGGTCGGCGGCGGGCTGGCCGGCCTGACCGCGGCCCGGGAGCTGCGGCACGCCGGCCTGCGGGTCCTGGTGCTCGAGGCCCGGGACCGGCTCGGCGGCCGGACCCGCACCGCGCAACTGGGTGGCCGGGACGTCGAGCTCGGCGGCGCCCAGGTGCACTGGTTCCAGCCGCACGTCTTCGCCGAGCTGACCCGGTACGGCATCCCGTACCGGCCGCTCCCGGTACCCGGGCGGGCCATCTACTGGAGCGGGGGACGGCTGCACGAGGAGCCGATGGCCGCGCTCGCCCCCCGGCTGACCGAGGTGTTCGCCCGGCTGCTCCCCGAGGGCCGCGAGGTCTTCCCCCTGCCGCACCTGCCCCTCGCCGTCCCCGACGCCGTCGCGGCGCTCGACGGCCTGTCCGTGCAGGACCGGCTCGACGCCACCGAGTTGTCGGCCGCCGACCGCGACCTGGCCGCCGCCCTGCTGTCCACCTCGGCGTCGGCACCGAACTCCGAGGCCGGCCTGCTCACGCTCGTGCGCGAGATCGCGCTGGCCGGCTGGGACCTCTGGCTGTGGATGGACGCGATGGGCGCCTTCGGCATCCGGACGGCGGACCTCGTCACGGCGCTCGCCGACGACGGCGCCCCGGAGGTGCGCACGTCAGCGCCGGTGGCCCGGGTCGAGCAGCACGACGCCACCGTCACCGTGACGACCCGGGACGGCACCGCCGTCCCGGCGTCGGCCGCGGTCGTCGCGCTGCCGATCAACGTGCTGGGGTCGGTGGACTTCCGGCCGGCCCTCGACCGGGCCACGCAGGCGGTCGTGGCGGAGGGGCAGGCCGGCCGCGGGGTCAAGCTGTGGGCGCTGGTCGGCGGGGTGGACGAGCCGGTCCTCGCGCTGGCGCCCGACTCGCGCCCGGTCACCGTGGTGACCAGCTGGGAGCTGCTCGACGACGGCCGGCACCTGCTCTTCGCCCTCGGTCCGGACGCTGCCCGGGTGCCTCCCGGTGACGAGGGGGCGGTGCGCGCGGCGTTCGAGGAGCTGCTGCCGGCCGGGGCGCGGATCGAGGCGGTCACCGCCCACGACTGGTGCACCGACGAGTTCTCCCGCGGCACCTGGGCCACCGCCCGCCCCGGCCGGCTCGCCGCCCTCCCCGCGCTGCAGGCGCCCGAGGGACGGGTCGTCCTGGCCGGTGGGGACCACGCCTCCGGGTGGACCGGCACGATGGACGGCGCGATCGAGTCCGGACTGGTCGCCGCCCGCACCGTCCGCCGGCTCCTCGGGGGCCCGGCCGGCTGACGCCCCGCCCCCCGGCGGCACCGGCGCGCACGGTCGTCAGGACGGCCCGAGGTGCCTTCATCGCGCGAAAGGCACCTGGGGACGGGCGCCCGGGTGCCTATTGCGCGCTGATGGCACTCAAGGGGCGAGGAGCACTCAGGGGGCGAGGAGGTCGACGGCCTGGCGGGCCATCTCCAGCTCCTCGTCGGTGGGCACCACCAGCACCGCGACCGCGCTGTCGTCGGCCGACACCCGGCGCCCGCCGGGGGACCGGTCGGCGTTGCGCTCCTCGTCGAGCCGGACGCCGAGGGGCTCCATCCCGGCCAGCGACCGCGACCGCACCACCGGGTCGTTCTCCCCGATGCCGCCGGTGAAGGCGATCGCGTCGGTGCGGCCCAGCACGGCCAGGTAGGCGCCCACGTACTTGCGCACCCGGTGGCAGAACACGTCGAGGGCGAGCGCGGCGTCGGCGTCGCCGTCGGCGATCCGCCGGTGCACCTCGCGCAGGTCGTTGGTGCCGGCCAGCGCCAGCATGCCGCTGGAGGTGTTCAGCGCCCGGTCGACCTCCTCGGGCCCGAGCCCGGCCACCCGGTGCAGGTGCGCGACGACAGCGGGGTCGACGTCGCCGGAGCGGGTGCCCATGACCAGCCCCTCCAGCGGGGTCATGCCCATCGAGGTGTCCACGCTGCGGCCGCCGGCGACGGCGGTGGCGCTCGCGCCGTTGCCCAGGTGCAGCACCACGGTGTTGACCTGCTCGACCGGCCGCCCGAGCAGTCCGGCGGCGGCGCGGGAGACGAACGCGTGCGAGGTGCCGTGGAACCCGTAGCGCCGCACGCCGTGCTCGCGCGCCCACTGCGGCGGCACCGCGTAGGTGTGCGCCGCGGGCGGCAGGGTGGCGTGGAAGGCGGTGTCGAAGACCGCCACGTGCGGCAGGCCGGGGAAGGTCCGGCGGGCCACCTCGATGCCCACGGCGTTGACCGGGTTGTGCAGCGGCGCGAGGGTGGCCAGCTCCCGGATGGCCCGCAGCACGCCGTCGTCGACCAGCACCGGCGCGGAAAACCGGTCGCCGCCGTGCACCACCCGGTGGGCGACCGCGACCAGCCCGGCGTCGGCCAGCGACGGGCCGCTGCGCTCGAAGGCGGCCAGCGCCGCGGCCAGCGCCTCGCCGTGGTCGGGCAGCGCCTGCTCGACCACCGCCGGCGGCGCACCGGGCCGGGAGTGGCTGAGCCGGCCGGAGGGCTGCCCGACCCGCTCGGCCAGCCCCCAGGCCAGGGCCTCGCCGGCGGCGACGTCGACCAGCCGGTACTTCAGCGACGACGAGCCGCAGTTGACGACGAGCACCCGCCCTCTCACGACTGCGCCCCGCCCCCGGCGGCCGGCCCCTGCGCCTGGATCGCGGTGATCGCCACGGTGTTGACGATGTCCTGCACCGTGGCTCCCCGGGAGAGGTCGTTGACCGGCGCGCGCAGGCCCTGCAGGACCGGGCCCACGGCCACCGCGCCGGCGCTGCGCTGCACGGCCTTGTAGGTGTTGTTGCCGGTGTTGAGGTCGGGGAAGACGAACACCGTGGCCCGCCCGGCCACCGCGCTGCCGGGCAGCTTCGCCTGCGCCACGCCGGCGTCGACCGCGGCGTCGTACTGGATCGGCCCCTCGACCGACAGCTCCGGGGCCCGCTCGCGCACCAGCTCGGTGGCCGTCCGCACCCGGTCGACGTCCTCGCCGCTGCCCGAGGAGCCGGTGGAGTAGGACAGCATCGCCACCCGCGGCTCGACGCCGAAGCGCGCCGCGGTGCCGGCCGAGGTGATCGCGATCTCGGCCAGCTGCTCGGCGCTCGGGTGCACGTTGACCGCGCAGTCGCCGTAGACGAGCACCCGGTCGGCCAGGCACATGAAGAACACGCTGGACACGATCGACACGCCCTCGGTCGTCCTGATCAGCTCCAGTGCGGGGCGGATGGTCTGCGCGGTCGTGTGGGTCGCGCCCGACACCATCCCGTCGGCCATCCCCAGGGCCACCAGCAGCGTGCCGGCGTAGGAGACGTCGACGACGAGGTCGCGGGCGGCGTCCATGGTCACGCCGCGGTGCGCCCGCCGCCGGGCGTACTCCAGCGCCAGCCGCTCCCGCAGCTCGCGGTCGCAGGGGTCGAGCAGCCGCGCCGCGCCGAGGTCGACCCCCGCCCGGGTGGCCGCGGCGCGCACCTCGGCGGGGTCCCCGAGCAGGGTCAGGTCGACCACGCCGCGCCGCAGCAGCCGCTCGGCGGCGCGCAGCACCCGCTCGTCGGTGCCCTCCGGCAGCACGACGTGGCGGCGGTCGGCCCGCGCCCGGTCGAGCAGCTCGTGCTCGAACATCAGCGGCGTGGTCACCCGCGGCCGGGCCAGCGCGGTGCGGCCCAGCAGCTCCCCGGCGTCGACGTGCTCCTCGACGAGGGACAGCGCGACGTCGATCTTGCGCTGCGCGCCGGGGCGGATCCGGCCGGGCACCGACCCGGCGAGGGTGGCGGTGACGTAGGTGTCCCGGTCGGTCACCACGACCGGCACGGTGGCCGGCAGGTGCTCGAGCAGCCGCCGCACCGGGGCGGCCGGCTCGATGCCGCCGGTCAGCACCAGCCCGGCCGGGGCGGGCAGCCCGCCGGCGAGGTGCGCGGCGACCACGCCGAGCACGACGTCGGCCCGGTCGCCGGGGGTGATGACCACGACGTCGTCGACCAGCCGCTCGAGCAGGTTGGGGATGGTCATCGCCGCCACCAGCACCCCGGAGGTCTCCCGGCCCAGCGTGCCGTCGTCCCCGGCCAGCGGGCGGGCGTCGCAGGCGCGGGCCACCTCGGCCATCGTCGGCGCGGTGAGCACCGGCGCCTCCGGGAGCACGTAGACCGGCGGGTCCCCGCCGCCGACCCGCGCCCGCACCGCGGCCAGCCGCGCCGGCGGCACCCGGTTGGCGACGGCGGCGACGACCTCGGCCCCGGCCGCGCGCATGGCCTCGCGGCCCACGCCCAGGGCGACGGCGACGTCGTCGGGGTCGCGGTCGCGGCCGGAGACGACGCACAGGACCGGCAGCCCGAGGTTGGCCGCGATCCGGGCGTTGAGCGCCAGCTCCCGCGCGGCGGCGGCCTCGCTGAAGTCCGAGCCGACGACCAGCACCCCGTCGCAGCGCGCGGCCAGCGCCCGGTAGCGGGCGACGATCTCCGACAGCGCGCGGTCCTCGTCGGCGAGCACGTCGGCGTAGGTCACCCCGGCGCACGCGTCCGCGGTCAGGTCCGGGTGCGCGCGGGGGAGGAGCAGGTCGACGACGCCGTCGGAGCCCTCCCGCGCGGAGACCACCGGCCGGAAGACACCGAGCCGCCCCACCCGCCGGGCGAGCAGCTCGAACACCCCGAGGGCGACCGCGGACTTGCCGCTGGCCGGTTCGCAGCCGGTGACGTAGAGCCCGTCCGACACCGCCCCACCTCCTGCCCGCGACCCTAGGTGGCCGGGGCCGGTCCGGCCCGGGGAGCGGGTCAGCCGGAGCGGGGCGGGACGGCGATCCGGTACTGGGCGATCTTGCGGTAGAGGGTGGCCCGGCCGATGCCCAGCTCCTCGGCGACCCGGGTCATCGTGGTCCCCGGCTCGGTCAGGCACCGCACGATCTCGTCGCGCTCGAGCCGCTCCAGCCGCGACAGCGGGCGGCCGCCGCCGTCGAGCACCTCCGGGGCGAGGTGGTGCACGTCGACGACGTCGGCGCGGGTCACCGCCTCGCGGACCACCCGCCGCAGCTGCGCGACGTTGCCCGGCCAGCCGTAGCCGGCCAGTGCCCGGGCGGCGCGCGGGGTGAACGACACCGTGCGGTGGCGCTCCTGGCGCGCCGTCCACCCGGCCAGCGGGAGGACGTCGTCGGCCCGGGCGCGCAGCGGCGGCACCTCCACGACGGCGTCGACCAGGCGGGCCAGCGGGTCGGGCAGCGCGGGGTAGTCCGGCGCGGTGAGCACGAACGGCTGCGGCCGGCCGGAGCGGCGGACCGCGGCCAGCACCCCGGCGAGCTCCCCGGCCGCCCACGCCGGGAGGGTGTGCAGACCGGAGACGATCACGCAGGTGTCGGCGTCGCGGAGCTCGGGGGTCCACAGGTCCAGCCACGGCGCGACGTCCCCGGCCTCCGGCGCCCGGGCGTGCAGCAGCCGCTGGCGGCCGGGCAGCCGGCGGCGGGCGAGCGCGGCCAGCGTCGCCTTGCCCGTCCCCGGCTCCCCGACGACGGCCACCACCCGTGCGGCGGCCACCGCGGCGGCGGCGGCGTCGACCGCCGACCGCCACGCCGCCGAGACGCAGGGGTCGCCGCCGTCGGGCGCCGGCGACCCGCCGATCACCCGGAACACCTCACCGCGCGGCGCCGGCCGCGGCACCGGCCGCCCGCCGGTGCGCACCGCCATCAGCGCGCTGGTGGCGCTGGCCGCCGTCTGCGCGAGGCCGAGCAGCAGGTCGGAGGAGGAGTCCGACCAGGTGGTCAGGTTGATGCTGCCGGCGAGCTCGCCGGTCGTGGGCTCGAGCACGGGCGCGGCGGCGCAGGTGTAGCCCCGCAGGTCGGTGCACCAGTGGTCGCCGGCCCGCACCAGCGACGGCGTCCGGTCGGCCAGCGACAGGCCCAGGCCGTTGGTGCCGGCGTTGCGCTCGCTGTAGGAGAACCCGGGCGCCAGGTGCACCCGGTCCAGCGCCCGGTGGATCGAGGCGTCCTCGCCGAGGCGGGCGAGCACGAACCCGTCGGGGTCGGCGACCATCAGGCTCACCGGCTCGTCGGCGATGGTGGCCTGCAGGTCGGTGAGCACCCGGTGGGCGCACTCGTAGAGCAGCGAGCCGGTGTCCGGGGACCCGGTGAACACGGGCACGACCTCGTCGGGCGGGACGCCGTAGCCCTGGCTGCGCCGCCAGGAGGCGCGCACCCGCGGCGCGGCACCGCGGGCGGCCAGCGCCGGGTCGGGCAGCGGGTCGGGGGCGGGGACCGGCTCGTCCACGGGGCCTCCCGGCCGGCTGTCGGACGCATCGGGGCGTGTGACCTGTGCCACGGCAATGTACGCGCCGGCGGCCCGCGGAGGGTGTCTCAGAGTGAGACGGCGCGACCGTGGGCGGCCTGCTCCCCCGGACGTAGCGTCGGCAGCCCAGAGGTGACCCGCCTCACATACCGGAGCCGACGGAGGCCGACGGATGTACACCAAGGACGGCGAGCAGTACTACGTGGTGGACTCGCACATCGCGCTGTGGGACGCCCGTCCCGAGAACCAGCGCAACGTCCACGGCAAGCAGTTCATCGACTGCTTCTACGACTACCACCGCAACCTGTCGCCCGAGTCCGAGGTCTGGGGCTACGAGGAGTACCTCTACCAGGGCGGCGAGCGGCTGATGCGCGACGTCTTCGTCGACGGCATCGTCGACCACGCTGTCTTCCAGCCCGCCCGGCTGGCCGAGTTCTACCACCGCGGTTTCGGCCAGACCGAGGAGGCCTTCGCCCTCGCCCAGGCCCACCCCGACAAGCTGACCTACAACCACTACTGGGACCCGCGTGACGGCGAGAACGGCCTGGACGCGCTGCGCGCCAACGCCGAGCGGATGCACCTGCAGGGCGTGAAGCTCTACACCGCCGACTGGCACGGGGACTCCCGCGGCTGGAAGCTCACCGACCCGATGGCCTACCGCTACTTCGAGGCCTGCCGGGAGCTGGGCATCCGCACCATCCACATCCACAAGGGCCCGACGATCCGCCCGCTCGACCGCGACGCCTTCGACGTGGCCGACGTCGACCACGCCGCCTCGGACTTCACCGACCTCAACTTCGTCGTCGAGCACTGCGGGCTGCCGCGGCTGGAGGACTTCTGCTGGATCGCCACCCAGGAGCCCAACGTGCACGCGGGCCTGGCGGTCGCGATCCCGTTCATCCACACCCGCCCCCGGTACTTCGCGCAGATCATGGGCGAGCTCGTCTACTGGCTCGGCGAGGACCGCATCCTCTTCGCCAGCGACTACGCGCTGTGGACGCCCAAGTGGTTGGTGGAGCGGTTCGTCGACTTCCAGATCCCCGAGGACATGACCGAGTACGCCCCGCTGACCACCGAGGTGAAGAAGAAGGTCCTCGGCCTCAACGCCGCCAAGCTCTACGACCTGCCGGTGCCCGAGCACCTGCGGCTGCCCGACGCCGACGAGACCGCCACCGGCCCGCGCGAGCCTGCCGCCGCCGACCTCGCGGGCGTCCGGTGACCGCCGTCCTCCCCGCGCTGGGCGGAACCGAGGCCCCCGTCACCGAGAGCTCGGTCCGCGCCGCGCTCGGCACCGTCGTCGACCCCGAGCTGGACGAGCCGATCACCGACGTCGGCTTCGTCCGCTCGGTGTCCGTGGACGGGCGCGCCGTCGAGGTGCACCTGCGGCTGCCCACCTCGTTCTGCGCGCCCAACTTCGCCTGGCTGATGGTCTCCGACGCCCACGACGCGGTGTCCGCGCTCCCCGGGGTGGACTCGGTGGTGGTCGAGCTCGACGACCACCACGACTCCGACCTCATCAACCGGGGGCTCGCCGCGGGGCTGGGCTACCGGGGCACCTTCGGCCACGAGGCCGAGGAGTCCCTCGACGAGCTGCGGGCGACCTTCCGGCGCAAGGCGCACACCGCGGCGATGGAGCGGGCGCTGACCGCCCTGCTCCGCACCGACCCGGCGGTGGACGTCCGGGAGGCCACCCTCGGCGACCTCCCGGCCGACGCCGCGGCCGCCCTGCGCCGCCGGCGGGCGGCCCTCGGCCTGCCCGTCGACGACGCCGCCCCGGTGCTGCTCCACGACGACGGCACCCGCCCCGACCCCGCCCGCGCCGAGCCGGTGCTGCGCCGGGCCCGCTCCGTGCGGATCTCGGTCGACGGCAACGCGCACTTCTGCCGCGGGCTGCTCACCACCCGCTACCCCGGGTCGGAGGCCGACCAGACCCCCCGACCCGACGACCGTCCGCTCATCCCCCTGGAGGTGCGCTCGTGAAGGCCGTCCGCGTGCACGAGTACCACGCCGACCCGCGGATCGACGAGATCCCCGAACCGCGGCTGCAGGGGCCCCTCGACGTCATCGTCAAGATCGGCGGCGCCGGGGTCTGCCGGACCGACCTGCACATCCTCGAGGGCCAGTGGGCCGAGCTGCAGAACCCGGACCTGCCCTACGTGATCGGCCACGAGAACGCCGGGTGGGTGCACCGGGTGGGGGAGGGGGTCACCAACGTCGCCGTCGGGGACACCGTGATCCTGCACCCCCAGCCCAGCTGCGGGCTGTGCATGCCGTGCCGCGCCGGCCGGGACATGCAGTGCGAGAACGCCTTCTTCCCCGGCCTGTCGAACGACGACGGCGGGATGGCCGAGTACCTGCGCACCACCGCCCGCGCCTGCGTGAAGCTCGACCCCTCCACCAACCCCGCCGACGTCGCCGCGCTCGCCGACGCCGGCATCACCGCCTACCACGCGGTCCGCAAGGCCCTCCCGCTGCTCCACCCGGGCACGACGGCGGTGGTGATCGGCGCCGGCGGCCTCGGGCACATCGGCGTGCAGTGCCTGGCCGCGCTCTCGGCGACCCGGGTGGTCGTCGTCGACCGCAACCCCGACGCCCTGGACCTCGCCCGGCGGATCGGCGCGGACGAGACCGTGGTCGCCGACGGCGACCAGGTGCGGGCCGTCCAGGAGCTGACCGGCGGGGGCGCCGACGTCGTCTTCGACTTCGTCGCCGAGCAGGGTGCGGAGATGGACGGCTGGCGCATGACCCGCCCCGCCGGCTCGTACTACGTCATCGGGTACGGCGGCGAGCTGCGGATCCCGACGCTGGACTTCGTCGCCGGGGAGAAGAACGTCGTGGGCAACATCGTCGGCACCTACACCGACCTGGCCGAGCTGATGGTGCTCGCACAGGCCGGGAAGGTCACCCTGCACACCCAGCAGTACCCGCTCGACCGGGCCGTGGACGCGCTCCGCGACCTCGACGCCGGGAAGGTCCGGGGGCGCGCGATCCTCGTGCCCTGACGCCGTGGCGCCCCGGCCGCCCCTCGCGCCGGCCGGGGCCGCTGCGCCCAGGGCGTGTCTGACGGACCTCCAGCCTCGGTAGCACCGCCCAGGCGGCGCTCCGCTGCGTTCGAGGGGCCGCCGGATACAACCCCGGTATCCGGCGGCCCCTCGGCCTTGCGGAGCATCCACCTGGACGTCGCTCCCCTCGGCATGGGTCCGTCAGACACGCCCTACCGCTCGTACCGGACGTCCATGCGCTGCACCAGCCCGCCGGCGAGGCGGTAGACGTGGCGGACGGTGGTCCGCGACAGCAGGGTGCCGGCCGGGTCGCGGACGACGAGGGCGACGGTGACCTCGACCGCGCCGTCGGGGCGCTCCCGGATGGTGGTCGGCCGGGCGGAGGGGCGGATGTGCTGCCACTGGCGCTCCCAGTAGGCCCGGACGGCGTCCCGTCCGTGCACCCGGCCGCCCTCCCAGGCGTTGGGCCAGTCGACGTCGGGGCTGAGCACGGCGAGCACCCCGTCCAGGTCGTGCGCGCTGTAGGCCCGGTACAGCGACCGGATGACCTCGTCGCGGTCGGGGTCGGTCATGGTCGGCGTCCTCCGGGGACGGCGGTCCGATACCCAGCAGGGTCGCACGGACACCGGGCGTGTCGGGACCTCCCGGCGCGCCTACGCCTCGACGTCCATCCGGGCCACCAGGTCGCCGGCGGTGAACCGGTACACGTGGCGGACCGTGCGCCGCGACAGCACCGCCCCGCCCGGGTCGCGGAACACCTGCGCGACGGTGACCTCCACGGAGCCGTCGGGGCGCTCGCGGACGGCGGTGGGCCGGACCGAGGGCCGGACCTGCGCCCACTGGCGCTCCCAGTAGTCGCGGACGCCGTCGTGCCCGTGCACCCGGCCGCCCTCCCAGCCGTTGGGCCAGTCGACGTCGGGGCTCATCGCTCCGAGCACGGTGTCGAGGTCGCGGACGGTGAAGGCCCGGTACAGCGAGCGGAGCAGCTCCTCGCGGTCGGGTGCGGTCATCGGCTGCCGGCCTCCTCGGGCGACGGTCCGGTCGTGGCAGGGCAGGGTGGCACGCAGGACCTCGCCACGGGCGGACCACGGGCACGCGCCATCCTGTGGTCCCCCCACCGACGCCCGACAGGAGTCCCATGACGCTCGCCGCCCCGCGGCCGCCCGCCACCGGCGCCGACGACGCCGCCCTGCGCGAGATCGAGCAGCGCGTGCTGTGGCTGGCCACCGCGGTCGTCGACCACGCCAACCGGGTGCGCCCGAACCCGTCGGGTCTCAAGGTCGGCGGCCACCAGGCCTCCAGCGCCTCGATGGTGACGATCATGACCGCGCTGTGGCTGGAGCAGTTGCGCGCCGACGACCGGGTGTCGGTCAAGCCGCACGCCAGCCCGGTGCTGCACGCCCTGGAGTTCCTGCTCGGGCAGCTCGACGCCTCCTGGCTGACCACGCTGCGCCAGTTCGGCGGCCTGCAGTCCTACCCCTCGCGGCTCAAGGACCCGGTGCCGGCGGACTACTCCACCGGCTCGGTCGGCATCGGCGCCACCGCGCCGATCTGGGGCGCGCTGGCCCGCCGCTACGTCAACACCCAGTTCGGCGCCGGCGGCACCGGGCGGCAGTGGTCGCTGGTCGGCGACGCCGAGCTCGACGAGGGCGCGGTGTGGGAGGCCGTGCTCGACCCGATGGTCGCCGAGCTCGGCGAGGTCGTGTGGGTGGTCGACCTCAACCGGCAGTCGCTGGACCGCGTCGTCCCCACCATGGGCGTCCCCCGGCTGCAGGGGATGTTCGCCGCGGCCGGCTGGCAGGTGCTCACCGTCAAGTACGGCCGGCTGCTCGAGGAGCTGTTCACCCGTCCCGGCGGGCCGGCGCTGCGCGCCCGGATCGACGGCATGAGCAACGCCGAGTACCAGCGGATGGTCCGCCGCGCGCCGGCCGAGCTGCGCGCCCACCTGCCGGGGGAGGAGCCCGGCGCCGACGCGGTCGCCGCGCTGATCGCCGACGTGCCCGACGACGCCCTGGTGGCCGCGGTGCGCAACCTCGGCGGGCACGACCTGGCCGCGCTGCGGGAGGCCTTCGCGCAGATCGACGACACCCGCCCCACCGTCGTCATCGCCTACACGCTCAAGGGCCACGGCCTGGCCACCGAGGGCCACCCGCAGAACCACTCGGCGCTGCTCACCGAGGCGCAGCTGGGCGAGCTGGCCGCGCGCGTCGGCGTCGACCCGGCCGACCCCTGGGCCGGCTTCCCGGCCGGCAGCGCGCCGGCGCGGCTGCTCGCCGCCGCCGCCGAGCGGCTGGCCCGCACCCCGCCGGAGCAGGCCCCGGCGCCCGACGTCCCGGCCGACCTCGGCCGCACCCCCCACGGCACGGCCACCACCCAGGCGGCGCTGGGCCGCACGCTGCTCGACCTCAACCGCGCCGCGCCCGGGGTGGGCCGGCGGGTGGTCACCGTCAGCCCCGACGTGTCGAGCTCGACCAACCTCGGCGGCTGGGTGAACAAGGTCGGCGTCTGGTCGCACGAGGACCGGCGCAACTGGTTCGCCGACGACCCCGAGACGATCCTGCACTGGCGCGAGCGGCCCTCCGGCCAGCACGTCGAGCTCGGCATCGCCGAGACCAACCTGGTCGGCGCCATCGGCGAGCTGGGCGCCACCTGGTCCCGCTGGGGCCAGCCGCTGCTGCCGATCGGCGTGCTCTACGACCCCTTCGTCGGGCGGGCGCTGGAGCCGTGGTCGTTCACCGTCTACGCCGGCGGGCAGTCGCTGCTGGTGGGCACCCCGTCGGGGGTGACGCTGGCGCCCGAGGGCGGCGCGCACCAGTCGATCACCACGCCGTCGATCGGCCTGGAGCAGCCTGGCTGCCTCTCCTACGAGCCGGCGTTCGCGCTGGACGCCGAGTGGTGCCTGCTCGCCGCGCTCGGGCAGATGGGCCGCCCCGGCGGGCAGTCGGCCTACCTGCGGCTGTCCACCCGCCCGGTCGACCAGGCGCTGGCCGCCGTCCCGGCCGACCCCGCCGCCCGGGAGCGCCGCCGTCGCCAGGTGGTGGCCGGCGCCTACCCGCTGCGCCGGGTGCCGCGCCCGGCGGTGACCGTGGCCGCGATGGGCGCCGTCGTCCCCGAGGCCCTGGCCGCCGCCGAGCGCCTCGACGGGCTCGGGTTCCCCGCCGACGTGGTGGTGGTGACCAGCCCCGGCCTGCTGTTCCGCGCCGCGCAGGCCCGCCGCGGCCTGGACGAGGCCGCGCCGTGGGTGCTCGACACCGTGCTGCCCGCCGACCGGGCCACCCCGCTGCTCACCGTGCTCGACGGCCACCCGCACACGCTGGCCTTCCTCGCCGGTGTGCGGAGCGTGCCTGCCACGCACCTGGGCGTCACCCGCTTCGGGCAGAGCGGCGACCTCGACAGCGTGTACCGGTACCACGGCCTCGACGTCGACTCGCTGGTCGGCGCCGCGCTCGACCTCGTCGACTGACGCCGTCCCCACCGTGCGGTGCCCGACCTCACCCCGCAGCGCAGGGTCGGGCACATGGTGCGGACGGCCGCACGGTCACGGATTCGACATGACGTCCTGATGACCGGGGTGCCGCGCGCAGCGCCGCGGCACCGGTGTGGAACCGTGGAGCCGTGATCGGACACGAGGACCTCGCCGTGCGGACGCTCGGTCCGTGCCGCATCGACTCGCCGCTGGCCGAGCGGCTCGCCTCGCGCGAGACGACGCAGCACTCGGTGGTGGAGGAGGACCGGATCCTCTTCGACGACACCATCTCCATGGCCGGCGCCCGCGGGCTGCCGGTCGAGCAGCTGCCCAGCCTCGAGCCCGGCGGCCCGCGCAAGCGCATCTACTTCGACCCGGCCAAGACCCGGGTCGGCATCGTCACCTGCGGCGGGCTGTGCCCGGGCCTCAACGACGTCATCCGCGGGCTGGTGCTGGAGCTGAGCCGGCACTACGGCGTGCGGCGCATCGTCGGCTTCCGCAACGGCTACCGCGGCTTCATCCCGCACTACGGCGAGGACGTCGTCGACCTGACCCCCGAGGTCGTCCAGCACATCGACGACGAGGGCGGCACCATCCTCGGCACCTCCCGGGGCGTGCAGGACCCCGAGGAGATCGTCGACGCGCTCGAGCGGCTCAACATCAACATCCTGTTCGTCGTCGGCGGCGACGGCACCATCCGCGGCGCCATGGAGGTCGTGCGGGTGATCGGCGAGCGCGGCCTGAAGGTGGCCGTGGTCGGGATCCCCAAGACGATCGACAACGACATCCCCTACATCGACCAGAGCTTCGGCTTCCAGACCGCCATGGCCGAGGCCACCAAGTCCATCCACGCGGCCAGCGTCGAGGCGCGGTCGGCGCCCGGCGGGGTGGGGCTGGTCAAGCTGATGGGCCGGCACTCCGGCTTCATCGCCTGCTACTCGGTGCTGGCCAAGGACGACGCCGACTACGTGCTCATCCCCGAGGTGCCCTTCGCGCTGCACGGCGAGCGCGGCTTCCTCGAGCACCTGCGCCGCCGGGTCGAGGACCGCGGGCACGCCGTCGTGGTGGTCGCCGAGGGCGCCGGCCAGGAGCACATCGACGAGGAGGAGCCCGGGCGGGACGCGTCGGGCAACGTGCGGCTGGGCGACATCGGCCGGCTGCTGCGCCGGCTGGTCTGCGAGCACCTGGACAAGGCCGGGGTGGAGAACAACGTCCGCTACTTCGACCCGAGCTACGCCATCCGCAGCGTGCCGGCCAACCCCTACGACAGCGCCTACTGCCTGCGCCTGGCGCACGCCGCGGTGCACGCGGCGATGGCCGGGCGCACCGAGGTGATCGTCGCCCGCCGGCGGCGCCGGTTCGTGCACATCCCCATGCCGCTGGCGGTCAGCCGCCGCAACCACGTCGACCCGCTGGGCGACCTGTGGCTGTCGGTGCTGGAGGCCACCGGCCAGCCGGTGCGCTTCGAGTAGTCCTCACCCGGGCGGGTGGTCGCCCGCCGTCCGGCTGCAGCGGCCCGGCCGGCTGCCGATGGTCCGGTGTCAGGACAGCCGCCCGCCCGGACGACAGGACCCCGCGCCCCATGAGCAGCACCCCGCCGGCCCGCCGCGGCCGGTCCCGCCTCGCGCGGTCGGCCACGGCCGCAGCGGTCGGCGCCGTCGTCGTCCTCGCGCCGGGGGTGGCCGGTGCGGCGCCGAACCGCTCGGCGCCGCCCGACGTCGTCCCGGTCGTCGACTGCGTCGTCCGGCACGACGACGGCAGCTGGACGGCGGTGTTCGGCTACGACAACCGCACCGGCGCGCCGGTGGAGATCCCGGTCGGCCCGGCCAACCGGGTCACGCCCACCGGGTACGGCAGCCCGCAGCCGACCACCTTCGACCCGGGCGTCCGGCACGGCGTGTTCGCCGTGACCGTGACCGGCGGCGGCGGGCCGATGTGGCACCTGGGCGGCATCAACCTGGCCGCGCGCACGGCCGACGCCGCCTGCCCGCCGGCCACGCAGATGCCGGCCGACGGCAACGGCACCGGCGTGGTGATCGGCGTCGCCGTGGCGGCCGGGGTCGGCGCGGTGGTCCTGCGCCGCGCCCGACGCCGCGCGGTCGCGGTCGGGAGCTGACCGCCCGCGGGCCGGCGCACGGGGGCCGGTCCGCGGGCGGTGCCCGGCCGGCGGCGGGTCAGCCGAACGTGAACGCGTAGACCCCGACGCCGGGGTCGGCGAACTCGATCTCGACCGTGCGACTCCCGACCGCGCCGTGCTGGCGCACCAGCTGGTACAGGCGCGGGCCGGTGACCTCGCCCTCTCCGGAGGCGTCCACGTCGTCCCCGGCGTCGGCACCGGGCGGGCGGCCGTCGAGCGACAGCCGGAACCGCGCGGCGGCCCCGGCCGGCGGCGCGACCACCAGGTGCAGGTCGCGGGCGTGGAAGCGGCAGCTCAGCCGCGCGCCGGCCTCCTCGGTCACCGCCGCCTCGCGGCCGATGGTCCAGCCGCCGGTCAGCGCCCAGTGCCCGGTGCGCAGGTGGGACGGCGCGGTGTAGGCGTGCGGCCGGTCGGCGACCAGCCGGCCGGGGGAGGCGAAGCCGGTGGTGCGGTCGTAGCCGAGGTAGGTCTCCGCGGAGCGCAGGGTGTCCCAGTCGGCGGGGGCCTCGATGCCGCGGGCGTCGACCGGCACCGGCTCGGGGCCGAGGTCGCCGGCGCCGGCCTCGGTGAGCAGCTGCCGGACGATGGCCTCGGTCTCCTCGTAGCCGCCCTCGCCGAAGGTGTGGTGGCGCAGCCGCCCGTCGGCACCGACCAGGTACAGCGCCGGCCAGAAGTGGTTGTGGAAGGAGTGCCACACGGCGAAGTGGTCGTCGACGGCGACGGGGTAGCGGATCGACCGGTCCTGCACCGCGCGGCGGACGTGGTCGACGTCGTGCTCGAAGGAGAACTCCGGCGAGTGCACGCCGACCACGACCAGCCCCGAGCCGCGCCAGGCCTCCTCCCACGCGCGGACCCAGGGCAGCTGGCGCAGCCAGTTGATGCAGGTGAAGGTCCAGAAGTTGACCATGACGACCCGGCCGCGCAGGTCCGCTCCGGTCAGTGGGGGCGAGTTGAGCCACTCGGTGGCCCCGTCGAGGGAGAAGTCGGCCTCGACCGGCCACAGCGCGTCCTCGCCGTCGGCGATCCCGCGGTCCTCGGCCCGGACGTCGTCGGGGTGGAACAGCCGTCCGACGCGGCGGGCGGCGGGGATCAGGTGGTCGTTGGCCATGGCCGGGTCCTCTCCGGGGCGGGGTCACCGGTGCCAGCCTCGGCGCCGGCCGGGGTCCCTCGCGCCCGTGGGGATCCCTGGCCCGTGGGGATCCCCGGCCCGCCACCCCGGCCCGGGGTGCGCCAGACTCGGCCGGTGCCCGCGCAGCTCCGGCAGCTCGCCGACGGCGTCTGGTCCGGCCCGACGGTGCCCGGGCCGTGGCTCAACCTGGTCGTGGTCGACGACGTGGTCGTCGACTCCGGGGTGCGCTGGTCGCGGCGCCGGCTCGCGGCCCTGCTGCGCGGGCGTGACGTCGCCGCGCACGTCGTCACCCACGCGCACGCCGACCACCTCGGGTCGACCGCCTGGCTGTGCGCCACCCTGGGCACCCGGCTGGAGATGGGCCACGGCGACGCCGACCGCTTCGAGTCCGGGCGCATCGACACCGTGACCAGCCGGGTCGGGCGGGCCGTGGCCCGGCTGGCCGACCCCGAGCGGGCACCGGTCGACCGGCGGCTGCGCGAGGGGGACGCCGTGGGGTCCTTCCGGGTCGTCGAGGTCCCCGGTCACAGCCCGGGCACCATCGCGCTGTGGCGGGAGGCCGACCGCACCCTCGTGGTGGGCGACGGCCCGGTCAACCTGTCCCGCGACCCCCGCCGCCCGCGGTGGCTGCACCTGCCGGCGTCGCTGCACCACGACCCCGCAGCGGTGCGGCGCTCCCGGCGCCGGCTGGCCGGGCTCGAGCCGGCGCTGGTCGTGCCGGTGCACGGCCACCCCGTCCGGGACCCCGGCGGCTGGGCCCGGGCCATGGCGGGGGAGCCGCCGTCCTAGCGGGACCCGGCGTCGGGGGAGGACGGCGCCCGCGGGGCGATCCCGTCGACGAACAGGGTGACGACCTCGCGGATGCCGCGCTCGTCGAGGCCGCCCGGGGCCGCCAGCGGGCTGGTCTGCACGCCGAAGAGGGTGGCGAGCAGGACCACCGCCGTGCGCGTCGGGTCGAGGTCGGCACGCACCCGGCCGAGGTCGCGCTCGGCGCGCAGGTAGTCGGCGAGCAGCTGCGGAGGACCGCCCCGCGCCGCGATCGCCTCCTCGAGCGCGGTTCCCGCCAGCTGCCGCTGCAGCTCGGGGGTGGCCGCCATGGCCAGCTCCAGGGGGACGACGGCCTCCCGCAGCCGGGAGAGCTCGACGAGGACCTCGGTGAGGACGTCGGCCACCGGCCGGTCCCCGGCGCGGGCGGGCAGGTCGGCCAGCCACTCGGCCGGCCCCCGCTGGCCCTCGAGGGCCGCGGCGACGAACAGCGCCCGCTTGTCGGGGAAGTGGCGGTAGATCGAGCCCTCGGCCACCCCGGCGCGTTCGGCGATGGCCCGGGTCGTGGCGTCGTGGTACCCCACCTCGGCGACGAGCTCGGTCGCGGCCCGGATCAGGGCTGCCCGGGTGTCGACGCCGCGCGGCATGGTCAGGGCTCCCGGGTCGGCGGTGCGGCGCCGGACGGGGTCAGTCGGTGATGTCACGGCGCCGGAAGACGGCGAGTGAGGCGGCGGCCGCGACGACGACGTAGGCGAGGCCCAGCCCCAGGGCGCCACTGTAGGCGAGGTCGGCCGTGCCGCCCTGGGCGAGGGCGGTGATCGTCGTGCCCGGCAGCCACTCGCGGAGGGACTCGACGGCCACGGTGAGGACCGCCTCGACCAGCAGGACGTACCCGACGCCGATGCCGATGGCGATCCCGGCCGACCGGGTGACGGTGGCCAGGGCCAGGCCGATCGTGCCCCAGACCAGTAGGGACAGGTACAGGTTCACGGCCGCGCCGAGCACGACGGAGACCACGTCGTCGCCCCAGGCGGTGGGCTCGTACCCGCCCGCGGAGGCGGCGACCGGCGCCACCAGGAGGTTGACCAGGACGGCGGTGAGCGTCGCGCCGGCGGTCGTGATCGCCAGGGCGACCCACTTGCCGGCGAGCAGGCGCCAGCGGCGGGGTTCGGCGGCGGCGAGGACCCGCACCAGGCCGGTCGACCAGTCCGACGCCGAGGCCAGCGCCCAGAAGGCGAGGGCGATGACGCCGGAGAAGGACGAGGCGGCGCCGAGGCCCGCGACGATCCCCTCGCTGCTGAGCAGCTCGGCGGCGCTGGGGAACGTGACGCCGGGCCCGTTCTCGGCCGGGGGCGCGCCCGGCTCGACGACCTGGAACACCACCAGGTCGACCAGCACGGTGAACAGCGCCGTGAGGCCGAGCCAGCCGACCAGGATGCTGCGCCGGCGGAGCCGGACCAGCTCGCTGCGGACGACGGCGGTCACCGGGACCCCTCCGCGGTTGCCGCGCGGGAGGCGGCCAGCTCGCCGTCGTCGCTGCCGGTCATCGCGAGGAAGACCGACTCGAGACTGTCGCGCGTGACGGTCAGGGCGCGCAGGGTGATGCCGGCCGCGGCGGCGGCCCGGTTGACCGCCGCCGCGGCGTCGGTGTCGGTGGACACGCGCAGCCGGCCGGGCGCCGCCGCGGAGACGTCCCACCCGGCCTGGGCGAGAACGCCGCCGAGCCGCTCGGTGTCGGCCTCGTGCTCGGGGGCGACGTCGACGTGCGTCGCGGCGCGGGCCAGCAGGTCGGCGACGGTCCCGTTGTAGAGCAGGACGCCGAAGCGGATGACGACCAGGTGGGTGCAGATGCTCTCGATCTCCGAGAGCAGGTGCGAGGACACGACCACCGTGCGGCCGGACCGGCCCAGCCGCTGGAGCAGGGCCCGGATCTCGACGATGCCCGCGGGGTCGAGGCCGTTGGTCGGCTCGTCGAGGACCAGCAGGGCGGGGTCGGGCAGGAGCGCGGCCGCGATGCCCAGGCGCTGCTTCATGCCCAGGGAGAAGCGCCGGACCGGCTCCCGGTCGCGGCCGAGGAGGCCGACGACGTCGAGCACCTCGTCCACCCGGCCGGTGGGCACCCCGCGCAGGCGGGCGAGGGACACGAGGTTGGCCCGCGCGGAGATCCCGGGCACGAAGGCGGGGCTCTCGATCAGCGCGCCGACCCGGCCGGCGTAGGCCGTCGGGTCGGTGATCGGCTCGCCGAGGACCTCGCCGGTGCCCCCGCTCGGGCGGACCAGCCCGAGCAGCATGCGGATCAGGGTGGACTTGCCGGAACCGTTGGGGCCGACCAGGCCGACCACGCCGCCGGCGGGCAGCGCCAGGGTCAGGTCGTCGACGGCCACGACGGGGCCGAAGGTCCGACGCAGCGCGGTGGTGCGCAGTGAGGTCGTGGTGGTGGGCGTGGTGGTGGGCGGGGAGGCCGGAGCCGCTGGCATGGTGCTTCTCCTCCAACAGGGGACAGCGAGGTGAGTGAGCACTCACTCACGTTGTACACCCGTCGGAGGCCGGTGTCACGTCCGGGCCGGCGGCCGGGTCAGGGCGTCACGACGGGGAAGGCCCGGTCGGGTGTGGTGAGGCAGTCCTGGAGCCGTGTCCACGCCGCCGGATCGCCCACGTGCTTGGTGCCCTCGAGGCCGTGTCCGGCCAGGACACCGAGCAGCTGGGCCCTCGTGAGGGTGACCTCCAGGTCCGCGTCGGCGGCCGACCGTGGGTTGGTCGTCTGGATGAGCGCCCCGTTGGACAGCCGGGTGCGGACCATCGTGTCGAGGTCGCTGAACCGCCAGTCGATGACCAGCGACTCGGACGCCGCGCGCAGGCCGTCGATGCGGATGGCCAGGGTGTCGAAGAGCTGCTCGACGGTGAGCGCGGCGGCCATGCCCTCGGCGAAGGTGAGCGGCGGAGGCTGGATGCCGTGGCGCAGCTCCTCGGCGCCGGTCAGGTAGAAGCCGCGCCACGTCGCGTTCTCGCAGCCGTACCCGAGCCGCTCGTACACGTCGGCCAGGGCGTTCCGCGCGTCGGCGTCCTCCGGCTCGGCGAAGACGGCGTGCTTGAGCAGCTCGGCGGCGAACCGCAGGTCACCGGCGTCCGCGTAGCCCCTCGCCTTCTCCAGGACGGCACCGAGGCCACCGATGACGTCGACGTAGCGGGTGGCGGCGGCCTGCGGCGGGTGTGCCCACAGCGAGGACGGGTGCCCGTCGAACCAGCCCAGGTACCGCTGGTAGATCGCCTTGACGTTGTGCGAGACCGAGCCGTAGTAGCCGCGGGCGTGCCAGGCCGAGTCCAGCGCCGGCGGGAGCCGGAACTCCTCGGCGATCTCCATCCCGGTCAGGCCCTCGTTGAGCAGCCGGAGGGTCTGGTCGTGCAGGAAGGCGTACAGGTCGCGCTGCTCGGCGAGGAACCGCACCACGTTCTCGGTCCCCCAGGTGGGCCAGTGGTGGGAGGCGAAGGCCACGTCGGTGTCGGCGCCGAACAGCTCGATCGCCTCGTCGAGGTAGCGCGACCACACGCGCGGGTCCCGGACCAGCGCCCCGCGCAGGGTGAGCAGGTTGTGCATGTTGTGGGTGGCGTTCTCGGCCATGCACAGCGCCCGCCGGTCGGGGAAGGAGACGTTCATCTCCGCCGGCGCCTCGGTCCCCGGCGTGAGCTGGAAGACGATGCGCACGCCGTCGACGGTCTCGACCTGCCCGGTGCGGGTGACGTCCACGGTGGGTGCGAGCAGCCCCGGCGTGCCGGTGGACCCGGCGATGCCCAGGCCGGTGCTCGTCTGGCCGGTCGGACCGGCGCCGAGCAGCATCCCGTACATGTAGTCGCCGCGCCTCAGCATGGCGCCGCCGGCGTAGACGTTCTCCGACACGGCGTGCTCCAGGAAGCCCGCCGGGGCGAGGATCGGGACACCGCCGGCGCCGTCGGGCAGCACGCCACGGACCCCGCCGAAGTGGTCGCCGTGGGAGTGCGTGTAGACCACCCCGGTGATCGGGCGGTCACCGCGGTTCCGGCGGTACAGCGCGAGGCCCGCCGCGGCGGTCTCGGCCGAGATGAGCGGGTCGATGACGACGACCCCGGTGTCGCCCTCGACGATCGTCATGTTCGACAGGTCGAACCCGCGGATCTGGTAGATGCCGTCGGTCACCTCGAACAGGCCGTTGATGCGGCACAGCTGGGCCTGCCGCCACAGGCTCGGGTGCACGGTGTCCGGGCAGTCGCCGTCGAGGAAGGCGTACTGCTCCAGGTCCCAGACCGTGCGGCCGTCGGCGGCCGTCACGCGACAGGGCTCGAGCCGGTCGACGAACCCGCGCTCGGCGTTCTCGAAGTCGGTCCGGTCGGCGTGGTCGGGGGGCATGGGGGCTCCTTGCTCCGTCGGTCGGCGTCGGTGCGACCGTCGCAGCGCCCCCGCCGCGGGCGGCTCCCCCGGGGCGCATGAGGTCTCGGACGGCAACCGGGGACCGGAGCGGTCCGGTGCCGCACGGGCACGCCGCGGCCGGGCGCGCGGCTCATCCGTGGCAGGTGAGGCCCCCGGCCCGGCGCACCGTCAGCCGGTCCTCTCGACGTCGGGCAGCCGCCACGAGCCGTCGAACGCCGGCTGCTCGGGACCGTAGGCGCGGACGTAGGCGAACCACCCGGCGCCGGGGACCGTCCTGGTCCAGCGGCTGCCGGCGCCGGGGTCCTCCGGTCCGAACCGCAGCTCGACCGGTGCGGCCGGGTCCTGGTCGGCCAGCTCGAACAGTGACCGGATCGCGGCCCGGCCCTGCGGGGTGGAGACCTGGCTGCGGGTGGCGGCGTCGTAGACGGTCACCGACCAGAACAGCCGCGCGGGCACCGGCTGGAGGACGACGAGCCGGTAGGACACGCCGCCCTCGAGCCAGGCGCCGGTGGCGTCCCGCGTCCCCGGCCAGTAGAGGGAGCCGGCGCCGACCGCCCGCCGCATCATCGCGGGGGACACGCCGATGGCCTGGAAGAACCACTTGTCGCGGGCGTCGGCGTCCAGGTCACCGTCGCGGGCGGACGAACTCCGGGTCCTGCCCGAGCGTGGCCCACTCCCAGTGCGTGCCGGGCCAGGCACCCGGTCGGGCCGGCGGTCGGCCAGCGACTGCACCCGCAGCTGCGCGGCTCCCCTCCGGGCCGTTTCCCCGAGGATCCGGGTCATCCGCTCGTCCTGTGCGAAGGGCCGGCCCCGCGCGATGCCGAGCGCGGCCAGCAGGCCGTACACCACGCTCCGCTCCGGTGCGTGCGGCTCGGTGTCGACGACGTCGTGCAGCACGCGCCGGAACTCCAGGCCCTCCTCCCAGCGGTGCGGGGTGGCGTCCTGGGGCGCGCCGGAGACGTCGATCCACGAGGCGGCGCCCGGCCCGCCGGTGGCGGTGAGGGGGCGGACCACCACCCGGGTGAGGAGGTCGAGGGCCGCGGGCACCGGGCCGTCCCCGTCCGGTGGCAGGACCACGGGGGACCTGCCCCGCCCGGCGTCCGGTCTGGGCAGGCCCATGTCCGCGAGCCACCGCTGGTGCAGGTCGAGGACGACGCCGAGCAGCGGGCCCGGCGGCAGCTCGATCACCACCGGACCCTCGTGCAGGTCGAGCACGACCGGCCCGTACGGGGTGTCGGAGTCGAGGGTCAGGCCGACGTGCCGGGGCCGGGCGTCCATGGCGCCGAAGACCCGGTCGGGCACCGATCCGGCGGCCAGGTCGCCCTGGTAGACCGCCGCGCCGGACACGGTGGGGAGGAAGACCGGTACACGGTGACGGCCCGGGCCAGGTCGGCGTCGTCGTAGACCGGCTGCACCGTCTCCGGCGTCGGGTAGCCGCCCTCGAACGTGTACGGGGCCGCGAGCGTCTCCATGCCGGTGTCCTCCTCGGGTGTCCGGGCCCGTCGAGGCCGGGTCGTCGCCCGGCGCGGGGGGATCACCCGGGTCGGGCGAGCGGTGCGATGCCGTCCGGCCGGGTGGAGGCCGCTGGGTCGCCGCGGGCGTGCCACAGCTCGGCGCCCACCACGGCCGCGACGACCAGGAGCAGCGCGATCAGGATGAGCCAGCTGATGAGCACGACGACGATCCCGACCAGCCCGTAGGTCCCGGCCTGGGAGATGAACGCCTGGGGCAGCCAGACCTCGGAGACCAGCCAGGTCGCGGCCGTCCCCGCGCCGGCCACGACCGCGCCGGGCACGAACGGGCGCCAGGGCAGCGACCAGCCCAGCAGCAGCCGGGTGGCCACGAGCCAGAGGACGCCGGAGACGCAGGCGCGGACCGCGAAGGCCGCCGGGCCGGCTCCCCGGAAGCCGTCGACCAGGACGGCCACGCCGATGCCGGCGACGACGACGGCGGCCACCGCGACGGCGCCGCCGACGCCCCCGAGCCAGCCGCGCCACCCCGGCGACGGCGGGATCCGCCAGGCCGCCCGGAAGGCCCGCTGCAGCGCCCGGGTGAAGCCGATGCCGGACACCACGAGCAGGCAGGCCCCCCACACGGTGAGGCTGGTGTCGGCCGGTGGCCGCAGCGCCTCGCGCACCAGGTCCGCGGTGTCGCCGGACAGCTCGAACCGCGTGACGACCCCCTCGGCGAGGCCGTCCCCGGCCTCCTCGGTCACCGACGAGACGACCACGGTCGTCGGGACGGTGGCGACGAAGGCCTGCGCCGCCAGGCCCAGCGCCCGGTCGTAGCCGGTGATGCCGACGAACCGCCGCGCGCAGCGCCAGAGCAGCGAGGACGACAGGCCCGAGCGCCAGGACGCGAGCCGGGGACCGGGGGAGGAGACGGTCACGGCGCGCCGCGGGACGCGTCCTCGGGCGCCGGCCGGGCACCGTCCGGGCCGGCCGGTCCGCGGCCGTCCGGCGCCGCGGGAGGAGCGTCGTCGGGGCCGGGGGCCGGGGGTCCCGGTGCCGCGGCGTCCGGCCCGGGCCGCCGCCGCGCCCGCCGCCCGGGTCGCGGCGGCGGGCTGGACACCAGCGTCCGCGCCCACTCCCGACCGGGGTCGGCGTCGAGCAGCACCGCCTTCACCAGCAGCGTGAGCGGCAGGGCGAGCAGGGCACCCAGGGGGCCCAGGATCCAGGTCCAGGCCACCAGGGAGAGGAACGTGACGGTCACCGACAGGCCCACGGCGTCGCCGACCACGGCCGGCTGGATGATCGACTGGATCACGAAGTTGGCGACGCTGTAGACGACCACCACGACGAGCGCCAGGCCGGGTCCGTCCACGAGCAGGGCCAGCAGCGCCGGGGGGACCAGCCCGATCACGAACCCGATGTTGGGCACGTAGTTGGTGATCCAGGACAGCAGCCCCCACAGGATCGGCAGCGGGATGCCGAGCAGGAACAGCGCCACGGTGTCGACGACGGCCACGACCAGGCCGAACACGGTCGACACCACCAGGTAGCTGCGGGTGCTCCGGGTGAAGCCGCCCAGCGCGGCTGTCAGGGCGGGGGAGGCCCCCGGCACCGATCGCAGGCGGTCGGGCAGCCCGCCGGCGTCGACCCCCATGAACAGGACCGTGGCGAGGACGAACAGCAGGTTGCTCACCGCGTCGAGCAGCCCCGACACCAGCCCGCCGATGAAGCCGAGCACGGACTCCGGGTCGATCCCCGCGAGCGCCCGGTCGACCTCGTCCTGGCCGATGCCGAGCGAGGTGAGTAGCCCCCCGACGTCGTCGATCAGTCCGTCGATCTCCTCCCGGTACTCGGGCAGCAGCGTGGCCAGCCGGGCGACCGACACCCCCAGGGTGAGCACGAGGCCGATCACGACGGCGTAGAGCACGAGCAGGGCGAGGGTGAGCGCCAGCCAGGTCGGGGCCCCGTGCCGCCGGGCCCACGTGAGGACCGGGTGGACGGCGATGATCAGCATGAGGGCCAGGAAGACCGGGGCGACGACGTCGGCCGCGCTGCGCACCCCGGCCACCGCGATGACCGTGGCGGCGACCCCGAGCAGGACGACCAGCCAGCGGGGCAGGACGCGGTCACCAGCGGGGTCGGTCACGCGTGCAGGGTGCGGCCGGTGCCCGTCCGGGGCGTCGCCCCCAGCAGGTGAGCCGGGCACCGCGGGCCGGTCCGGGCCGGGTCATCTGGATCAGGTGATCCGCGCCGGTCCCCGCGCGGGCGAGCGTGTCCCGGAGGGTCCGCCGCCCGGGCGGACCCCCGCCCGGTGGAGGACCGCCATGGCCGACCGACCCGCGACCTCGTCCCCGCAGCGCCCGGCGGCGTCGCTCCGTCCCGGGCAGGTCGTCGCGCTGGTCCCGGCCGTCGTCGCGGTCGTGTTCATCGTGCAGAACCGCGAGCGGGTGACGGTGGACCTGTTCACCGTGGACGTCTCGGCACCGGTGTGGCTCATCCTGACGATCATGGTCCTGCTCGGCGCGGCCGTCGGCTGGCTGCTGCGGTCGCGCCGGTGACGGCCGGGCTCGCGCCGGCCGGGTGAGGTCCGCCGGACCGCGTCCGGGGGAGCATCGGCCGGACGCGGACAGTCAGGGGGTCGGGTGCATGCGGTACGAGTTCCTCCTCCCCGGCCGGGTGCCGGAGTCCGTCGCCGCCGCCTTCCCCGAGCTGGCGGTGGGCAGGAGCGCGACCGGGGGGACGGTGCTGTTCGGGCCGGTCGAGGACCGGGCCCACCTGCACGGCCTGCTCGACCGGTTCCGGCACCTCGGCCTCGCCGTCGTGGAGTTCCGCCAGCTGCCCGACTGACCCGCCCGGGGCGGGTGCCGCTCATCCGGCGCGGGTGATCCGGGGGGCCGGCCGGCGCACGAGACTCCTGCCGGTCACGGGGTCATGCAGGAGGCCGGCCACCGATGCCGACGACGGAGGCGCTGATGCCCGAGCAGACCCGGACCGGCGGCGCGACCGTCCCGCGCTACGAGTTCCTGCTCCCGGGCCGGCTGTCCGAGGAGACGTGCGCCGCGTTCCCCGAGCTCACCGCCCGGCCGGGATCCGCCGGCGGCACGGTGCTGTTCGGGCCGGTCGGTGACGGCGCGCAGCTGCACGGCCTGCTGGCCCGCTTCCAGTCCCTCGCCCTGACCGTCGTGGAGTTGCGCCGGCTGCCCGACTGACCCGTCCCGGCCTCCACCCCGGTCAGAGCAGGCCGCGGCGGCGGGCGGTGGCGATGGCGTCGCGGCGGCTGGAGGCACCCAGCTTCTGGTAGATCGAGCGCACGTGCGTCTTCACGGTGTTGACCGACACCTGCTGGCGGGCGGCGATCTCCTCCAGGGTCAGCTGGGCCGGCAGGTCGGTCAGCAGGGCCAGCTCCCGCGGGGTCATCGGCACGAAGGGGTGGTCCGGCCGGGTGCGGGACGCGGCGCGGATCCGCTCGACCAGGGGGTCGAGCCGGCCGAACCGGCCGGCTTGCTCGTCGAGCAGGGCGGGGATGCCGGGCACGTCGAGGAAACCGCGCAGCGCCTGCATCTCGCCGGCCATCTGCAGTGCCCGCTGGAGCGCCTCGTGGCTGCGCGCGGACTGCCCGGCCGTCGCGGCCAGCTGCGCCTCGAGCAGCCACGCCTGCAGGTGGAAGATCGGCATCAGGCACCGGAGCCGGCCGCCGACGACGGGCGCCACGCGGGCACGGGCGGCGTCGTGGCGTCCCCGCGCCAGGTGCTCGAGGGCCTGCAGCGTGGCCAGCTCCCCACCCGGCCCGGCGTGCTCGGCCAGGTGCACCAGCGCCTCGGCCGCCCAGTCGGGCCGGCCCGCCAGCCAGGCGCACCGGTGCTGGTGGAACGCGAGGTGGATCGCCACCAGCGGTGAGATCCGCTCCTCCCCGGCCAGCGCCCAGCTCGCCGTCAGGTGACGCGCCGCCTCGAGCGGGTCGCCGCCGGCCTCGAGGTCGACGACCGCCCGCAGCCAGCGGATGGACAGCCGCGCCGACAGGTTCGGGCTGTCGTCGAGGATCACCGCCGCGCGGGCGGCGAGGTGCCGGGCACCCTCTCCGTCGAGGCGCTGCCGGGCGCAGCGCGCGGCCATCACCAGGACCGCGCCGACGTCCGGGCTGCGCAGCGGGCCGAGACGGGCCGCGACGCGGATGGCCTCCTCCGCGAGCGCCCAGGCGGCGTCGAAGCGCCCGCGGGTGGTCTCCAGGGCGGTGAGGCCGGTCAGCGCACCGACCAGCGCGTGCCCGTTCCGGGTGCGCCGGGCCAGCTCGGCCGCCTCCTGCCAGCCGGCCCCGGCCTCCTCCAGCCGGCCGGACAGGTACTGCACCCGCGCCCGGACGAGGAGCAGCAGGAGCCGCAGGTCCGGGTCGGCGACGTCGGGCACCCCGGTCGTGGCCGCCAGGACGGCCGGGGACAGCGCGAGGTGGTGCCGGGCCTGCTGCAGCGCGACCAGCGCGTCCAGCGGGTCGCTGCGCGGCGCGGACGGTCCGCCGTCGACCGCGGCCGGACGGGTCGCCGTCGCCGGGGTGTCCTCCACCTCCAGGGCGGCGAGCACGGCGAGCCGGGCGACGGCCGGGTCGCCGAGCAGGTCCGCGGGACCCGAGCGGATCAGCCGGTGCAGCACCTGACCCCGGCCGTCGGCCAGCAGAGTGGGCCCGTGCGCGGTGAGCATCTCCGTGGCCAGGGCGGGGTCGCCGACCTGCAGGGCGTGGCCGATCGCCCACGCCAGGTGCCCGTGGCCGGCCAGCCACAGGGCCGTGCGGCGGTGGGCGGCCGCGAGCTCCTGCGGGTCGCTGCGGCGCAGCCCGGCGAGCAGGTGGCTGCGCAGCAGGGCGTGCATCCGGTACCAGTCCTCGGTCTCGGTCAGGCGGACCACGAGGACGTTGCTGCGGTGCAGCCGCTCGAGGACGTCCTCGGCGGCGGGGTCCCCGGTGAGGGCGACCGCCAGCTCGGCGGTCAGCTGCTCGGGCACCGCGCACAGCCGCAGGAGCCGCCGCTCGGCGTCGCCCAGGCCGGCCACCACCTCCGTGGCGAGGTAGTCGGCCACCTGCCGCTCGTCGCCGGCGAAGCGCTGCACCACCACGTGCGGGTCCGGGGCGTCGGCCAGGGTGAGGGCGGCCAGCCGGATCCCCGCCGCCCAGCCCTCCGTCCGCTCCACCAGCAGGCGCAGGTCGTCGTCGGTGACCTCGACGCCGTGCTGGCCGAGGATGCGCCGCACCTCGTCGGCGTCCAGCGCCAGGTCGGCCGCCCGGATCTCGCGCAGGCCGCCGCTGAGCCGCCAGCGGTGCAGGGACAGGGCCGGGTCGCGGCGGGTGGCCAGGACCAGGTGCAGCCCGTCGGGAGGACGGCGGACGACCGCGTCCAGGCCGGCGAGGACCTCGGGGTTGTCCACCTCCTGCAGGTCGTCGAGGAACAGCCACAGGGGCCCGGGGACCTGGGCGATCAGCAGCTCGAGCCGGACCGCCGGTGGGGGCCGCCAGCTGCCGGCACCGGTCTGCGGGGGGTCCACCGCCTCCCCGGACGGCGTGGAGAGCGCGCCCCGGACCGCCTCCGTGACCGTGGTCCAGAAGGTGTCCGGGTCGTTGTCGCCGCCGTCCAGTGCCACCCACGCGACCCGCGCACCCTGCTCGGACCGGTCGCGCGCCCAGGTGGACATCACCGTCGTCTTCCCGGTGCCCGCGGGGGCCGAGAGGACCGTCACGGACGTGCCGGCGGGTGTCCCCTCGTCGCCGGTGTCGGGTGCGCGGGTCAGCGGACGGCGGAACAGCCAGGTGCGGTCGAGGACCGACTGGCTCACCTGCGGTCGGCGCAGCTTGCTCTGCAGCACCTGCATCCGGTTCGACCTCTCCTCGGTCGACGACGGCCCATGGGTACCCGCCGGGGGAGTGGAGGAAGGGTCCACGGTCACGGCGGCCCCCGTGGTCGCACGGCACAGACTCAGCCACCACTTCGCCGCAGGGAAGAGAACGGATGCACGGTCGGTGAGGACCCGCCAGACGACACGGCGTCACGTCACCGTGCGTAGCTCATCGGTGACACGGGTGGTGTCCGGGTCGGTGCTCCACGGCGGTGACCGGGCCGTTCGCCTGCTACGGGTGAGGGAGCACCGCGGCGGGCTCCGCACCGTGGGAGGCACCGACGTCCCCACCCGAGGAGCTGGCATGGCAACGCTGTCCGTCTGGCGGTTCGACTCCCCCCAGGGCGCCGACATGGCGCTCGACACGCTCACCGACCTGCAGAAGCAGGAGCTCGTCCACGTCCACGACGCCGCGACCGTCTCCTGGTACCCGGGGGACCGGAAGCCCAAGACCCACCAGGCCGACAACCTGGTCGGCAGCGGCGCGCTGGGCGGCGGCTTCTGGGGGCTGCTCCTCGGCCTGGTCTTCTTCGTGCCGCTGCTCGGTGCCGCGATCGGCGCCGCGTTCGGCGCGCTCGGCGGGGCGATGGGCGACGTCGGCATCGACGACGACTTCATCCGCGAGGTGCGGGACCAGGTCACGCCGGGCACCTCGGCCCTGTTCGTGATGACCTCGGACGTCGTGCCGGACAAGGTCCGGAGCGCCTTCGAGGTGCACCGCCCGCACCTGATCACCACCAACCTGTCCGCGGCGGAGGAGGAGCGGCTGCGCGCCGCCTTCGCCGACTGACCCACCGTTCCGTGCCGGTGCCCGGGGCTCCCCGGGCGCCGGCACGCCACGCCCCGAGGGAGGTGGCCGAGCGTGGGCGAGGTCCTCGGGCAGGTGCTGCCCTACGCGGTGGGGGTGGCCGTCAGCCCGGTGCCGGTCATCGCCGTCGTCCTGCTGTTGCTGTCCTCGCACGCCGGCGGCGCCGCGGCCGGTTTCCTGCTCGGCTGGGTGGGCGGCATCGTCGCCGTCACGTCGCTGTTCGTGCTGCTGGGCGGGGTCGTCGCACCCGCCGAGGGCGGGCCGTCGCCGGTGGTCGCCTGGGTCCAGGTCGTGCTCGGCGCCCTGCTCCTGGCCGGTGGGATCGGCCAGTTCCGCGCGCGCCCGCACGCCGGGGCCGCGCCGGCCCTGCCCGGCTGGATGGCCGCCCTCGACCGGGTGACCGCCGGCCGGGCCGCGGCCCTGGGCGTCGCCCTCTCGGCGCTCAACCCCAAGAACCTCGGGCTGTGTCTGGCCGCCGGGGCCACGGTCGGCTCCGCCGGGCTGGCAACCGGTGGGGCGGTGGTGGCCGTGGCCCTGTTCGCCGTCCTCGCCGCCTCGACCGTCGCCGTGCCGGTCCTCGCCCACGCGGCGGCGGCCGAGCGGATGACCAAGCCGCTGGACGCGCTGCACGCCTGGCTGGTGCAGGAGAACGCGGTCATCACCGGCACCGTGTTCACCGTCATGGGCGCGGTGGTGGCCGGGCACGGGATCGCCGGTGTCACGGCGTGAGGCGCCGGGAGCCCGGTGGTGGCGGCCGCTGGTGCCGGCCTCGCTGGCCGGGTACCAGCGGCGCTGGCTGGGCGCCGACCTCGCCGCCGGCCTCACCGTCTGGGCGGTGCTCGTGCCGGAGTCCTTCGCCTACGCCACCATCGCCGGCGTCCCCCCGGTCGTCGGTCTCTACGCCGCGGTGCCCGCGCTGCTGCTCTACGCCCTCCTCGGCAGCAGCCGGCACCTGGTCGTCGGCCCGATGTCGGCCACCGCCGCGCTGTCCGCCGGCGTCGTGGCCGCCTACACCGATCCCGCCGGGGAGGCCTTCGTCGCGCTGACCACCGCGCTCGCACTGGTCGTCGGCCTGCTCGGGGTGGTCGCCGGTCTGCTGCGGCTGGGCTTCGTGGCCACGCTGGTCAGCGAGCCGGTGCTCAAGGGGTTCATCGTCGGCCTGGCCCTCACGATCATCGTCGGCCAGGTCCCCGCCCTGGTCGGCATCGAGGCCCCCTCCGGCGAGTTCGTCGCGAAGCTGGCCGGCGTCGTGACCGGTCTCGGGGACGTGCACCTGCCGACCCTGCTGGTGGGGGCCGGCAGCCTGGCCGCCGTCCTCGCGCTGCGCCACTGGCTGCCCCGCGTGCCGGCGTCCCTGGTCGTCGTCCTGGCCGGCGTGCTGCTCATGACCGTCACCGACCTGCCCGACCGCGGCGTCGAGGTGGTCGGTGCCATCACCCCGGGCCTGCCGCAGCTCGGGCTGCCGGCCGGCCTGGACCTGCGGGACCACGTCGACCTCGTCGGCCCCGCCCTCGGCGTCCTGCTGGTCGGCTTCGCCGAGGGGCTGGGCGCGGCCAAGGCCTACGCCGCCCGGCGCGGCTACGAGATCGACGCCGACCGCGAGCTGCTCGGCCTGGGCGCGGCCAACGTGGGCGCCGGGCTGGCCTCCGGGATGGTGGTCAACGGCAGCCTGTCCAAGACCGCGGTCAACGGCGCCGCCGGCGCCCGCAGCCAGCTGTCCGGCGTCACCTGCGCGGTGCTGGCCGTGCTGACCCTGCTGTTCCTCACCGGGCTGTTCGAGCAGCTGCCCGAGGCGACGCTGGCCGCCGTCGTCATCGCCGCCGTCGTCGACCTGGTCGACGTCCCCGCCCTGCGCCGGCTCGCCCGCGTGTGGACCGGCAGCCGCGCCGGGAGGCTGCGGTGGCTGACCGCCCGGGCCGACCTCGCCGCCGCCCTCGCCGCCCTCCTGGGCGTGCTGGTGTTCGGCACCCTGCCGGGGTTGTGCATCGGGGTGGGCACCTCCCTGCTGCTGGTGCTGGCCCGGTCCTCCCGGCCGCGGGTGACCCGCCTGGGCCGCACGGCCGGCGCCGACGGCGGGCTGTGGGTCGACCTCGAGCGCCACCCCGGGGCCGAGCAGGTCCCCGGCGCCGTCGTGTTCCGGCTGGAGTCCGGGTTGTTCTTCGCCAACGCCGACCACGTCCGCGCCGCCGTGCGGGCACTGCCGGGACCCGGCGTGCGGCGGGTCGTCTTCGACGGGCAGACCACGCCGTGGCTCGACGTCACCGGCGCCGACGTGCTGCACCAGCTGCACGAGGACCTGGCCCGCGCCGGCGTGGCCCTGGCCGTCGTGCACCCCGTCGGGCAGGTGCGCGACGTCCTGCGCCGGGCCCTGGCCGAGCGCGAGCGCCCCGCGGTGTTCGCGATCGTGGACGAGGCCGTCGCGGACGCCCGCCCCGCGGCACCGCCGCCCGCCGGGCCACGTCCCTGACCGGCCGGTGCGAGCCTCGTCTCACGTGGGGTCGCCGGCGGCGCGGGGGGCGCGGCCGGCTGGGACACTGGGGACCGGTGGCCATCCACCGCGTGCCCGCCGGCACCGGGCCCGACGACGGGCCCGCGGCGCGCGCGGCGTGGCCGTGACCGTGTCCGAGACCGTTCCCGCTGCGTGCCCGCCGGGCAGCCGGGAGCCGCCCGACCGAGGGAACCGCCGATCGCATGCCCGACGACCTCGCCGCCGTCCTGTTCGACATGGACGGCACGCTCGTGGAGACCGAGCAGCACTGGGGGACGGCGCTGTTCGCCCTCGCCCGCCGCCTGGGCGGTGAGCTGAGCCCCACCGCCCGCGAGGCCATTGTCGGCACCAGCATGCGCACCTCGATGGAGCTGGTGTACGCCGACCTCGGCCTCGACCGCGCGGCCCGGTGGCAGGCCGACGCCGCCTGGGTCGAGGACGTCGTCGCCGGGCTGCTGGCGGCGGAGGTGTCCTGGCGCCCCGGTGCCCGTGAGCTGCTCCGGGAGGTCCGCGCGGCGGCCCTGCCCACCGCCCTGGTGACGACGACGCCGCGCCGCCTCGCCGACCTGGTCATCGCGCAGCTGGTCCGCGATCTCGACGTGCCGCCCTTCGACCTGACCGTCTGCGGTGACGAGGTGCCCGCCCGCAAGCCCGACCCGGCGCCCTACCTGCAGGCCGCCGCGGCGCTCGGCGTCGACCCCGCCGGCTGCGTGGTCGTCGAGGACTCCGCGTGCGGGGTCGCCGCGGGCCTGGCCGCCGGCTGCGCCGTGCTCGGGGTCCCGTCGCTGCAGCCGCTGGCGCCCGCGCCGGGCCTGGTGCTGCGGGACACGCTGGCCGGCGTGGGTGTCGCCGACCTCGAGGGGCTGGTGCTCGACCGGCAGCCGGCGGCCCCGCGCGGCTGAGGTCAGGCCGCCGGCACCACCTCGCGGCCGCGGGAGACGACCAGCGCGACCCGCTCGAGCGCGAGCGGGTCGGCGGTGGGGTCGCCGTGGACCAGCAGCAGGTCGGCGTCCAGGCCCGGTGCGAGCCGTCCGGTGCGCCCGCCCAGGCCGCAGGCCCGGGCCGCCGCGGAGGTCGCCGTCGCCAGCGCCGCCACCGCCGGCAGCCCGCCGCCGGCGAGCGCGGCGACGGCCCGCGCGAGGATCCCGTGCGGCTTGCCCGGCGTGATGCCGGCGTCGACCCCGCTGACCAGCGTCACGCCGGCCCCGTGCAGCCGGGCGCACTGCGCCGCGCGGGCCTCCTGGGTGAGCCCGAGGCGGGTGAAGAGCTCCCGGGCGGGTGGCGCGGGCAGGCTGCCCGGCGTGATGCCCAGCGTGGGGCACACGGCGGTGCCCGCGCGGGCGAGGTCCGCGGTGAGGTCCGGTGGGATCCCCCAGCCGGCGCCGTCCAGGCACAGGGCGTGCTCGATGCCGTCGACGCCGGCGGCCACCACCTGCCGGATGGCGGCCAGCGGGTAGGCGTGCGCGGTCACCGGGAGGCCGAGCCGGTGCGCCTCGTCGACCACCGCCCGCACCTCGGCGTCGGTGAACTGGCAGGCGGTCGCGTCGGTGCCCGGCGTGAGCAGCCCGCCGCTGGCCATCAGCTTCACCACCCCGGCACCGCGCCCGGCGCGCTCCCGCACCGCGGCCCGCAGCGCCTCGACGCCGCGGGCCTGACCGCCCATCGCCCAGCAGTGCCCGCCCGGTGAGGTGATCGGGGGCCCGGCCGCGACCACGGTGGGCCCGGTGCGCGGCGCCCGCTCGACGACGGCCCAGTCGACGTCGCCCAGGTCGCGCACCGTGGTCACCCCGGCGGCCAGGTGCTGCTGCAGGCTCCTCGCCACGATCGCGTCGACCTGGTCGGGGGTCAGCTCCGGCAGCTGGTTCAGCGCCCGCGGGCCGGCGTCGCCGCAGAGGTGCACGTGCGTGTCGACCAGCCCGGGCAGCAGCGTCGTCCCCGGCAGGGCGGTCACCTCGGTGCCGTCGGGTGCGGCGGCCCACGCGGGCTCGACGCCGGCGATGCGGCCGTCCTCGACGAGCACCAGCGCACCGCCGGGCAGCAGCCGCTCGCCGTCGAAGGCGCGCTCGGCCCGGTATCCCCGCATGCGGGCCCCCCGGGGTCGGGGACGGTGGCGGGCCCGACGCTGGTGCCGGGCACCGCGCCGGTCAACGGGACCGGGCGCGTTCCGCTGTTCGTACCGTTATCCCCAACCCTGCCACGGACACGGCCGTGGGCGGCACCGACCAGGAGGGCACCGACCGGGAACGGCACCGGCGGACGGCCACCGCGCGTGGGCTCGCGAGCGGTGAGGGGCTCGCCGTCAGTCGCGCTCGACGACCGGCAGCGTCGCCCACCCGGCCGCGGCCGCCGCCTCGGCGGGGAAGGGCGGGGGAGTGCCGCCGAAGGAGGGGCACAGCGCCTGGTGGTCGCACCAGTCGCACAGACGGGTGCGGTTGGGCCGGAAGTCGCCGGTGGCCACCGCCCGCTCGATCGCCGCCCAGATCGCCAGCAGCGTGCGCTCGAAGCGCACCAGCTCGCCCTCGTCGGGGGCGTAGGTGAGGGCCTCGCCGTCGCCGAGGTAGATGAGCTTGAGCTGGCTGGCCACCACGCCGCGGGTGCGCCACAGCACCAGCGCGTAGAACTTCATCTGGAACAGCGCCTTGGCCTCGAACGCCTCCCGCGGCATCGAGCCGGTCTTGTAGTCGACCACCCGCAGCGCGCCGTTGCGGGCGACGTCGAGCCGGTCGACGTAGCCGCGCAGCAGCAGCCCGTCGGGCAGGGTGACCTCGACCAGCTGCTCGCGGCCCTCGGGCTGGATGCGGGTCGGGTCCTCCAGCCGGAAGTAGGTCTCGACCAGCTTGCCGGCCGACTCCAGCCACGCCTCCAGCGACGGCGGCTGCCCGCCGTCCTCGCCCGGGGCGAACAGCGCCGCGACCTCCGGGTCGGCGCGCAGCTCCTCCCACGCCGGGCCGACCAGCTCGCGGGCGGCCTCGACGGTGCGCTGGGCCTGCGGCAGGTCGTAGAGCCGCTCGAGGACGGCGTGCACCAGGGTGCCGCGCACCGCCGCCGCGCTGCGCTTCTCGGGCAGCCGGTCGATGGTGCGGAAGCGGTAGAGCAGCGGGCAGGTCTTGAAGTCCGCCGCACGGCTGGGCGACAGCGACGGCCGGCGCGGCGCGGTCCCTCCGGGGGACTGCTCACCGTCACCGGGTGCCGTGTCGGGGAAGACGACTGCCGTCATGGGTTCGAGGCTAGGTCGCTCCTCCGACAGTTCCGAGTGCCCGCGCCGGACGGACCCGTCCGGCCGCTCGCCTAGGCTGGCCGCCCGTGGACCCGCAGCCCGAGCCCAGCCAGACCGCGGCGAGCGCCGCGCCCGCGCCCGCCTCCGACCCGGTCCCCGAGCGCGCTCCCGGGAGCGGCGGGGGGCAGGAGGCTCCCTCGCCGGTGCCGGGCGCCTTCGCCGCCGGCGACCGGGTGCAGCTCACCGACCCGAAGGGCCGGCTGCACACCGTCGTCCTCGAACCGGGCAGGCAGTTCCACACCCACCGCGGCGCCATCGCCCACGACGACCTCATCGGCGCCCCCGAGGGCTCGGTCGTGCACTCCACCGCCAACACCGGCTACCTGGCGCTGCGGCCGTTGCTGGCCGACTTCGTGCTGTCCATGCCGCGCGGGGCCCAGGTCATCTACCCCAAGGACGCCGCGCAGATCGTCGGCAGCGGCGACATCGGCCCCGGCATGCGGGTGCTGGAGGCCGGCGCGGGGTCGGGGGCGCTGACCTGCTCGCTGCTGCGCGCCGTCGGCGAGCACGGCCGGGTGACCAGCTACGAGCGGCGGGAGGACTTCGCCGACGTCGCCCGCGGCAACGTCGGCGCCTTCTTCGGCGGGGTGCCGGACACCTGGGACCTGCGGCTGGGCGACCTCGCCGGCCACCCCGCCGAGGAGGTCGTCGACCGGGTCGTGCTCGACATGCTCGAGCCCTGGGCGGTGCTGCCCACCGTCGCCGCGGCGCTGCGCCCCGGCGGCGTGCTCGTCGGCTACGTGGCCACGGTCACCCAGCTGTCGACCTACGTCGAGGCGCTGCGCGCCCAGGGCTGCTGGACCGAGCCCTACGCCTGGGAGTCGCTGGTGCGCCCCTGGCACGCCGTCGGCCTCGCGGTGCGTCCCGAGCACCGCATGGTCGCCCACACCGCGTTCCTGGTGACCGCCCGCCGGCTGGCCGAGGGCGTCGTCGCCCCGGTGCGCCAGCGCCGTCCGCAGAAGTAGAAGGACCCCGGTGCCCCCCACCCCTCGCAGGCTCGGGGCGGGCCCCTGCACCGGGGCCGCTCAGGCGCGTCACCTCCCGCGCGAGCCCCGGGCAGGGTGTCGGTCGGCGTGTATAGATTTGCCTCCTGGCTCCCCCTGATGTGTGCGGAGGTGCGCGATGGGCCCCGGCCATGGCGATGGTCCCGACGAGTTCCGAGCGCGGCGCGAGCGTGACGTCTCCGCCCTGCTCGCCCAGATCTCCTACCTCGAGGAGGAGATCGGCCTGCTGCGCCGCAAGGTGTCCGAGAGCCCGCGCCAGGTGCGGGTGCTGGAGGAGCGGATCGCCGAGGCGGAGGGCCGCGCGGCCTTCCTCTCCGAGCGCAACGACAAGCTGGCCGGCACGCTGCGCGACGCCCGCGAGCAGCTGGTCACGCTCAAGGAGGAGGTCGACCGGCTCGGCCAGCCGCCGTCGGGCTACGGCGTCTTCCTCGGCCGGCACGACGACGGCACCGTCGACGTCTTCACCGGCGGCCGCAAGCTGCGGGTGTCGGTCTCCCCGGCGGTCGAGGGGGAGGCGCTGCGCCCCGGCCAGGAGGTCATGCTCAACGAGGCGATGAACGTCGTCGAGGCGCTCGGCTTCGAGAAGCAGGGCGACGTCGTCATGCTCAAGGAGCTGCTCGAGCCCCTCGACGGCGTCACCCAGCGCGCGCTGGTCATCGGCCACACCGACGAGGAGCGCGTGGTCTTCCTCGCCGACTCCCTGACCGACCAGCCGCTGCGGGTCGGTGACTCGCTGCTGCTGGAGTCCCGGTCGGGCTACGTCTACGAGCGGATCCCCAAGAGCGAGGTCGAGGAGCTCGTCCTCGAGGAGGTCCCCGACATCGACTACTCCGACATCGGTGGCCTGGCCCGGCAGATCGAGCAGATCCGCGACGCCGTCGAGCTGCCGTTCCTGCACGCCGACCTGTTCCGCGAGTACGAGCTGCGCCCGCCCAAGGGCATCCTGCTCTACGGCCCGCCCGGCTGCGGCAAGACGCTCATCGCCAAGGCGGTGGCCAACTCGCTGGCCAAGAAGGTCGCCGCGGTGAAGGGGGAGGGGCAGGCCAAGTCCTACTTCCTCAACATCAAGGGCCCGGAGCTGCTCAACAAGTACGTCGGCGAGACCGAGCGGCACATCCGGCTGGTGTTCCAGCGCGCCCGGGAGAAGGCCAGCGAGGGCACGCCGGTCATCGTGTTCTTCGACGAGATGGACTCGATCTTCCGCACCCGCGGGTCGGGCGTGTCCTCCGACGTGGAGTCCACGATCGTCCCGCAGCTGCTCAGCGAGATCGACGGCGTCGAGGGCCTGGAGAACGTCATCGTCATCGGCGCCTCCAACCGCGAGGACATGATCGACCCGGCGATCCTGCGCCCCGGCCGGCTCGACGTGAAGATCAAGATCGAGCGGCCCGACGCCGAGGCCGCCCGCGACATCTTCAGCAAGTACCTGACGCCGTCGCTGCCCATCCACCCCGACGACCTCGCCGAGAACGGCGGCAGCGCCGAGGCGACCATCCAGGCGATGATCCAGCGCACCGTCGAGCGGATGTACACCGAGAGCGAGGAGAACCGCTTCCTCGAGGTCACCTACGCCAACGGGGACAAGGAGGTCCTGTACTTCCGGGACTTCAACTCCGGGGCGATGCTGCAGAACATCGTCGACCGGGCCAAGAAGATGGCCATCAAGGAGAGCCTGGAGACCGGCTCGCGCGGCCTGCGGGTCGGCCACCTGATGCAGGCCTGCGTCGACGAGTTCAAGGAGAACGAGGACCTGCCCAACACCACCAACCCCGACGACTGGGCGCGGATCTCGGGCAAGAAGGGCGAGCGGATCGTCTACATCCGCACGCTCATCAGCGGCAAGGGCAACGACTCCGGCCGCGCCATCGACACGGCCACCAACACCGGCCAGTACCTCTGAGCCGGTCCCGGCCACCCCGTCGCCGGCACGGGATGGCCGGGCACCGCGCCGCGGCCCGGGGCCGTTGCGCCCCTCGTCGCCGCGTGCTACCTGGTTGCCCGCCGGGATGCCCGGGCCCGGTGGAGGGGCCAGGTCATCCCGGCGGGAAGGCCAGGAGCATGCGGCGTGCACACCGGTGCGGTGCGGGTGGGCTGCTCGCCGTGCTCCTGGTCACCGGGTGCGTCGACACCGTCCACGGCTCGGCCTCCTACGCCGCCCTCGAGGTGGCCAAGCCGACCGTGCCCCCCGCCGACCCCGGCTCGCTGGACCCCGCGCAGCCCCCGCTGGTGGGCACCTGCTGGACGATCGCCGAGGGCCAGGAGGGCACGCCGCTGGACCCACCCGACCGGGCCGACTGCTCGGGCTCCCACAACGCCGAGACGGCCGTGGTGGGGGAGAGCGGGCTGGCCGACGACGCCCCCCGCCCGACGCAGGCCGACCTCGACGACCCCGACAGCCCGATCAGCGGCGCCCTGGCCGACCTGTGCGACCTCGACGTCGTCCGCGAGTACCTGGGCGGGGACGCCCTCGACGACCCCTACGCCTGGTTCGCCCCCTACCTGCCCGACGCCGAGCAGTGGGCCGCCGGCGCGCGCTGGATCCGCTGCGACGTCTTCCACGGCTACCTCGTGCCCGAGACCGCGCCCGGCGTGCTGGCCGGCGTGCTGCAGGGCGAGGACGCCGCCCGGCACCGCACCTGCTTCGTCGGGTCGGTGGCCGACTACACCGTGGTGCCGTGCTCGGAGCCGCACGAGGCCGAGCCGGTCGGCACCGAGGTCGCCGACCTGCCCGAGGGCGCGCCGCACCCGGACGAGGAGACCCGCCGGTCGGTCGTGGGCAGCTGCACCGCGGCGGCCGAGGACTACGGCGGCGGCGCGGTGCCGGCCGGCTACGTCGTCGACGTCTGGACCGACACGCCCGCGGAGTGGCCGGAGTACCCCTACGGCCGGTGCGTCCTGGTCCCCGCGGGCGGCGGCCGGACGACGACGAGCGTGCGCGCCTGACCTGCCGCGGCGCCGCAGGGCGGCCCGCCGGCGGGGCCTAGTCTCGGTCGCATGAGCGTTCGGCGGGTGATGGGGACCGAGGTCGAGTACGGCATCTCGGTGCCCGGGCAGCCCACGGCCAACCCGACCACCCTCTCCAGCCAGGTGGTCAACGCCTGGGCGGTGGCCGACGCGCCGACCCGCCGCCGGCCGCGGTGGGACTTCGAGGAGGAGTCGCCGTTGCGCGACGCCCGCGGGTTCGACCTCTCCCCGGCCCAGGCCCTCGACCACAACGACCTCGAGGAGGACTCGGGGATGGCCAACGTCATCCTCACCAACGGCGCCCGGCTCTACGTCGACCACGCCCACCCCGAGTACTCCACGCCGGAGGTCACCAACCCCCGCGACGTCGTGCTGTGGGACAAGGCGGGGGAGCGGGTGATGGCCGAGGCCGCCCGCCGGGCCGCGCGCATCCCGGGCACCCAGCCGATCCAGTTGTACAAGAACAACACCGACGGCAAGGGCGCCAGCTACGGCGCGCACGAGAACTACCTGATGGACCGGCGGACGCCGTTCATCGAGATCATCCGCGGGCTGATCCCGTTCTTCGTCACCCGGCAGGTGTTCGCCGGCGCCGGCCGGGTCGGCATCGGCACCGAGGGCCGCACCCAGGGCTTCCAGATCTCCTCGCGCGCGGACTTCTTCGAGGTCGAGGTGGGCCTGGAGACCACCCTCAAGCGGCCGATCATCAACACCCGCGACGAGCCGCACGCCAACCCCGACGAGTACCGCCGGCTGCACGTGATCGTCGGCGACGCCAACCTCGCCGAGCTGGCGACCTACCTCAAGGTCGGGACGACGGCGCTCGTGCTGGCGATGATCGAGGCGCGGGCGCTGACCGAGGACCTCACCGTGGAGGAGCCGGTGGCCACGCTGCAGGCGGTCAGCCACGACCCCTCGCTGACCCACCTGGTCCGGCTGCGCGACGGCCGGCGGATGACCGCCGTCGACGTCCAGCGCGCCTACCTCGACCAGGCCGCCCGCTTCGTCGAGCGCACCGGCGGGGCCGACGCGCAGACCGCCGACGTGCTCCGCCGCTGGGCCGAGGTCCTCGACGCCCTCGCCGACGACCCGCTGCGGCTGGCCGACCGGCTCGACTGGCCGGCCAAGCTGCGCCTGCTCGAGGGCTACCGGTCCCGCGACGGGCTGGGCTGGGGCGACTCCCGGCTGCAGCTGGTCGACCTGCAGTACTCCGACGTCCGGCCGGACAAGGGGCTCTACCACCGGCTGGTGGCCCGCGGCTCGATGCAGCGGCTGCTCACCGACGAGGAGGTGACCCGCGCGATGGTGACCCCGCCCAGCGACACCCGGGCGTTCTTCCGCGGCGAGTGCCTGCGGCGCTTCCCCGCGCAGGTGGCCGCGGCGTCGTGGGACTCGGTGGTCTTCGACCTCGGGCGGGAGAACCTGGTGCGGATCCCGACGATGGAGCCGCTCAAGGGCACCCGCGACCACGTGGGCGTGCTGTTCGAGTCGACGTCGAGCGCGCAGGAGCTGGTCGACACCATCACCGGCGGCTGAGTGACCGCCCCGGTCGAGGTCGCCCGCCGGCTGGCCGAGGAGCTGCTCGCGCCCGCGGCCGCCGCCGTCGACGCCGGTGGCGTCCTCCCGCGCGGGCACCTCGACGCCCTGGCCGGAGCCGGCCTGTACGGGCTGGTCGGCCCGCCCGCCGCCGGGGGAGGAGGCGCCGACGGCGCGACGCTCGCCGCGGTCGTCGAGGAACTCGCGGCCGGCGACCTCGCGACCGCGTTCGTCTGGCTGCAGCACCACGGCGCCGTCGGCCGGCTGGCCGCCGCCGGGACGCACCCGGACCTGCTGGCCGACCTGTGCCGCGGCCGGCGGCGGGGCGGGATCGCGCTGCAGGCGGCCACCCGCCCGGACGCCGCGCCGGTCACCCTGCGGTGGGACGGCGGGGACCCGGTGCTCGACGGGGCCGTGCCGTGGGTGACCGGCTGGGGGCTGGTCGACGTGCTGCTCGTCGCCGCCCGCGACGGCGACGACGTGGCCTACGCACTCGTCGACGCCGTCGAGGGGCCGACCCTGCAGGCGGTGCCGCAGTCGCTGGCGGCGGTGCAGGCCAGCGCGACCGTGGAGCTGCGGCTGACCGGTCACCGGGTGCCGGCCGGGCGGCTGCTGGGCACCACCCCGGTGGCCGAGGTGCGGGCGGCGGACGCGGCCGGGTTGCGGGTCAACGGCTCGCTGGCCCTCGGCCTGGTCCGCCGCTGCACGCGGCTGGTCGGTCCCTCGTCGCTGGACGCCGAGCTCGACGCCGTCCGGGCGCGGCTGGACGCCGCCGGTCCGGCGGACCTGCCCGCCGCCCGGGCCGAGGCCGCCGCCCTGGCCCACCGAGCCGCCGGCGCGCTGGCGGTCGTTGGCGGCAGCGGGGCGGCCCGCGCGGGCAGCGTCGCCGAGCGGACGGCGCGGGAGGCGGTGTTCCTGCTGGTGTTCGGCTCCCGGCCGGCCATCCGGGACGCGCTGCTCGAACGGTTGGGCGCCGCCCGTTGAGGGGGCTGGATGTCGGTACCTGCGGGTAGTTTCGGCGGGGACACGCACTCGGCGTGCACCAGGGGAGGGCACATGGCCACCAGGGACACCGGCGGGCAGCAGCGGACCACCCGCACCCGGGAGGAGACCGAGGAGGTCGAGGCGTCGGTCGACACCGAGGTCGCCGAGCGGCACAAGGAGATGTCCGAGGACGTCGACGCCATTCTCGATGAAATCGACGACGTCCTCGAGGAAAATGCGGAGGAATTCGTTCGCTCATATGTGCAAAAAGGGGGCCAGTGAAACCCCATCACGGCTATCCGGAATAGCGGCTTGAATGGTCGCCTCGAAATGGTGTCCTGACTGCGGCACCGACCGTCCGGTCGACCAGTTCACCCGCGACAGGCGCCGAGCGGACGGCCTGGCGTTCTACTGCCGCGACCATGCGCGGGCGAGGTCCCAGGAATCTCGACGGCGGCGGCTCGGTGCGCCGAGCCGCCGCTTCCCAGTGGGTCGAGATGTGCCGTCGGGGTCCAAGTGGTGTCCGGACTGCGACACCGTCAAGCCCGTCTCGGACTTTCCCACGACCACTGCGAACCCCAGTGGCGTGTACACCTACTGCAAGCCCTGTCACAACATCCGCGGTAAGGCTTCCAAGGACAAGGTGGGCGGATCGCGGACCTATCACCTCAAGCGGCGCTACGGCATCACGGCCGAGGAAGCCGACGCGATGCTCGCCGCACAGGGCGGCATGTGTGCCATCTGCGAGGTGGAACCGGCGGTGCACGTCGACCACGACCACGCCACCGGCCGGGTGCGCCAGCTGCTCTGCTTCAACTGCAACGGCGACCTGGGTCAGTTCAAGGACGACCCCGTGGTGCTGCGGGCCGCCGCCGGGTACGTCGAGCGCCACCGCGCGGCGCAGGGCCGGACGGTCGACGAGCCGGTGCCTCGCCAGCGCGTGTCACGGGGGCAGCGACGGTCGCCCCGCCCTGGGGGCCTCGAGCTGCGTCGCCGCGGAGCCGGCTGTCCCACGCACCACCTGGTGCGCGCCCGGGTGGCGGCCTTGATCGCCTCCCTGGAGCGGCCGGCAGCCCGCTGAACCCGGCTCCGGTACGCAGGCGATCCCCTACGAGCACGAGGTCGGCGGGCGGTCGACCGTTATCCCCAACTTCCGCACACGACGGCGGCGGTGGCACGGGCACCGCGACGGACCCGGACCGTCCCCGGGCCGGACGGGGCACCGCCGCCGGCCGCCCGACCGGTCCGTGCCGCAGGTGGGCCGCCAGCAGCGCCGGTAGGGTCGGCGACGAGCCGCCGCGGGTCGCCCGCGGCACGTCGAGGAGCGACCCCGGGAGGGGCGGAGAGGTGGACGGGTTGACCCAGTCGCACACCGGCCGGAGCGGCTTCCCGCCCGCCTACCTGGACCGGGTGGGCTCCTCGTTCACCGACTTCCTCGCCGTCACCGCTCCCGACCTGCTGCCCGGCCGACGCCCCCTGCCCACCGTGAACGCCGGCGACCTCACCCCGCACGGCACCACGATCGTCGCCGTCACCTACGCCGACGGCGTGCTCATGGGCGGCGACCGCCGCGCCACCATGGGCAACCTGATCTCCAGCCGCGACATCGAGAAGGTCTACCCGGCCGACTCGTGGTCGGTCATCGGCATCGCCGGCGCCGCGGGCATCGCCATCGAGATGGTCCGGCTCTACCAGGTCGAGCTCGAGCACTACGAGAAGATCGAGGGGCTCACCCTGAGCCTCGACGGCAAGGCCAACCGGCTCGCCCAGATGATCCGCGGCAATCTCGGCGCCGCGCTGCAGGGCCTCGCCGTCGTCCCGCTGTTCGCGGGCTACGACCTCGACGCCGCCCCGGGCGCCATCCCGGGCCGGATCTTCAGCTACGACGTCACCGGCGGGAACTACGAGGAGCGCGGCTACGCCGCGGTCGGCTCGGGCTCGCTGTTCGCCAAGAACTCGCTGAAGAAGACCTGGCGGCAGGGTCTCGACGGCGACACCGCCACCCGCACCGTGGTCGAGGCGCTCTACGACGCCGCCGACGACGACTCCGCCACCGGCGGTCCCGACCCGGTGCGGCGGCTGTACCCGATCGTCTACCGCGTCGACGCCGAGGGTGCGGTGCGGCTGACCGACGCCGAGGTCGCCGAGGTCGCCGACACCATCGTCACCGAGCGGGCCGCCGCCGACCGCGAGAACGTCGACCGGGGGGCCTGACCGCCATGACCATGCCGTACTACGCCTCGCCCGAGCAGCTGATGCGGGACCGCTCGGAGTACGCCCGCAAGGGCATCTCGCGCGGCCGCAGCGTCGCCGTGCTCACCTACGCCGACGGCGTGCTGTTCATCGCCGAGAACCCCAGCTCCACGCTGCACAAGGTGGGCGAGATCTACGACCGGATCGGCTTCGCCGCCGTCGGCCGCTACAGCGAGTTCGAGAGCCTGCGGGTGGCGGGAGTGCGGCTGGCCGACGTCCGCGGCTACTCCTACAACCGGCGCGACGTCACCGGCCGGGTCATCGCCAACGCCTACGCGCAGACCCTCGGCGCGATCTTCACCGAGCAGATGAAGCCCTACGAGGTGGAGCTGTGCGTCGCCGAGGTCGGCACCGACCCCGAGGGCGACCAGCTCTACCGGCTGACCTTCGACGGCTCGGTCGTCGACGAGCCCGACTTCGTCGTCATGGGCGGGCAGGCCGAGGCCGTCTCCGGCCACCTGCGGGAGAACTTCCGGGCGGGCCTGCCGCTGGGGGAGGCGCTGATGGTCGGCGTCCGCGCGCTGTCGGCGGTCAGCCCGGCGATGTCGAGCGGCAACGGGCACGGCGAGCTGCTCGCCGCCACCCAGCTCGAGGTCGCCGTCCTCGACCGGCGGCGGCCCAAGCGGGCGTTCCGGCGGGTGGTGGGCGCCGCCCTGCGGTCGCTGCTGGGGGAGAAGGCGACCGGCGACGCCGCCACCGAGGGCGCCACCCACGCGCACACCCCCAGCGCGCCGCAGCCGGGCACCCCGGCCGGTCTCGGCGACCCCGCCGCGCCGGACACCGCGGGCGGCGCGGCCGGCACCGGGGAGGGCAGCGGCCCTCAGCAGGACCCGGCCGACGGCGAGGGCGGCGGCACCGACGGCGGTACCGGCAGCGGGTCCGGAGCGTCCTGACCGACGGGCCGCGGCGGGAAACGGCCGGAGTCGCATCCGGCGCCTAGGCTCGGTCCGTGGACCGACGGATCTTCGGCATCGAGACCGAGTACGGCGTCACGTGCACGTTCCGGGGACAGCGCCGGCTGTCGCCGGACGAGGTCGCGCGCTACCTGTTCCGCCGCGTGGTGTCGTGGGGGCGCAGCTCCAACGTGTTCCTCCGCAACGGGTCGCGGCTCTACCTCGACGTCGGCAGCCACCCCGAGTACGCCACCGCCGAGTGCGACGACCTCGTCGAGCTCGTGGTCCACGACAAGGCCGGCGAGCGGATCCTCGAGGGCCTGCTGGTCGACGCCGAGCAGCGGCTGGCCGAGGAGGGCGTGACCGGCGACATCTACCTGTTCAAGAACAACACCGACTCGGCCGGCAACAGCTACGGCTGCCACGAGAACTACTGCGTCGGCCGGCACGGGGAGTTCAGCCGGCTGGCCGACGTGCTCATCCCGTTCCTGGTCAGCCGGCAGCTGGTGGTGGGCGCGGGCAAGGTGCTGCAGACCCCCCGCGGGGCGATCTACTGCGTCAGCCAGCGCGCCGAGCACATCTGGGAGGGCGTGTCCTCGGCCACCACCCGCTCGCGGCCGATCATCAACACCCGCGACGAGCCGCACGCCGACGCCGAGCGCTACCGGCGGCTGCACGTCATCGTCGGCGACTCGAACATGAGCGAGACGACGACGCTGCTCAAGGTCACGATCACCGACCTGGTGCTGCGGATGGTCGAGGCCGGGGTGCCGATCAAGGACATGGCGCTGGAGAACCCGATCCGGGCCATCCGCGAGATCAGCCACGACACCACCGGCCGGCGCAAGGTCCGCCTGGCCAACGGCCGGGAGATGTCGGCGCTGGAGATCCAGGCCGAGTACCACTCGCGGGCGGCGGAGTTCGTCGACCGGGAGGGCTTCGGCCCGGTGCACCGGCAGATGCTCGAGCTGTGGGGGCGGGTGATCAAGGCCGTCGACACCGGCGACCTCTCGCTCATCGACCGCGAGATCGACTGGGCCATCAAGCTCTCGCTCATCGAGCGGTACCGGGCCAAGCGCGACCTGTCGCTGTCCTCGCCGCGGGTGGCGCAGATGGACCTCGCCTACCACGACATCTCCCGCACCCGCGGGCTGTACTACCTGCTCGAGCGGGCCGGCCAGGTCGAGCGGGTGGCGCACGAGCCGCGGGTGTTCGAGGCGAAGAACGTGCCGCCGCAGACCACCCGCGCCAAGCTGCGCGGGGAGTTCATCCGCCGGGCGCAGGAGAAGCGGCGCGACTTCACCGTCGACTGGGTCCACCTCAAGCTCAACGACCAGGCGCAGCGCACCGTGCTGTGCAAGGACCCGTTCAAGAGCGTCGACGAGCGGGTGGAGAAGCTCATCGCCAGCATGTGACCTGTGCACTTCCGCGGAAGTGCACAGGGGGTCAGGCGTCCTCGGGCAGCGGCACCCGCAGGGCGGCGTAGCGGCCGGCCGCGGCGGCGGCGAGGAAGTACGCGCGCTCCTCGGGCCAGCCGCGGCCCATCGTCGACAGCGTCACCGGGGACAGCTGCAGCGCCTCGTCGAGCCCGTCGACGTCGACCCACACGACCCGGTTGCGCTCGGGCTGCCCGGCCAGGTCCTCCTCGACCTGCTGCCCGAGCTCCGAGCCCAGCCCGCGCGGGGCCACCAGCGTCACCCCGGCCAGCGCCACCCGGCCGAAGGCGGTCAGCGAGTGGTGGGACACGCCGCGGTGGCGCGGGCGCGGGTCGGCGTCGGAGATCCGCAGGGCGCCGATCGGCTCCCCGCCGAGCACGCTGACGGCGTTGCACGCCTCGCCCGCGGCCACGCCGGAGAAGCCCCACGGGGTGCCGGTGCCCAGGTTCCCCGGGCCCTGGGTGACCACCGCGACGTCGGCGCCGAGCACGTGCCGGGCGGCGAGCAGGCCGGTGTGCAGGGTGACCGCCTCCAGGTCCCCGCCGAAGGCCTGCCCGACGGTGACCACCCCGGTCAGCGACGGCGCCAGGGTGTGCAGCGTGCGGGAGAACCCGGCGACCAGCGCGCCGCCGTCGGTCATGACGTAGGCGACCTTGAGGTCGGGGTCGGTGGCGAACACGCCGATGAGCGCGGCCGGCAGCGCCGAGTGCAGGTCGGCGACGACGACCGGCATGCCGCCGAGGTCCTCGGCCTCGGCGATCGCGGCGTGGTGCTCGGTGTCCTGCTCGTCGACGCCCTGCACGCTGACCTGCATCGGCGTGTACCGGGCCTTGACCAGGTGCCCGGGGCCGGCCGGGTCGGGCGGCAGCCGGTCGGGGACGGCGACGACGAGCGCGTAGCCGCCGGTGCCCAGCCGCTGCGCCCACGCGGTGGTGTTGAGCAGCACCTCGTCGCCGACCTCGGGGACGCCGACCAGCGACGGGTGCGCCAGCGACCGCACCTCGCCGTCGCCGGGCACCTCCACGGTCAGCTCCACCGCGTCGCGCCAGCTGCGCCCGGTCGCGGTCACCCGCCCGCGTCGCCAGCGGATGCGCTGCCCGTTGCCCTGCACCGTCGTCTCGTCCCCCACGCGGACACGCTAACCAGCGTGCCGGGCGGGCGCGGACCGGACCGGGTGCGACCGGCGCGGTCTGACTAGCCTGGGCCCGTGTCGGCGAAGCGGGCGGAGCGGCTGGTCAACCTGGTCATCGCGCTGCTGGGCACCCGCCAGTACGTGACCGCGGCGCGGATCCGCGCGATCGTGCCCGGCTACGAGCCCGACGACGGCACCGCCCGAGCCGACGAGGCGTTCAAGCGGATGTTCGAGCGGGACAAGGCCGACCTGCGCGAGATGGGCGTGCCGCTGGAGACCGGCCGCACCAGCGTCTTCGACACCGAGGACGGCTACCGCATCGCCCGCGCCGACTACGAGCTGCCCGAGATCACCCTGACCGGCGAGGAGGCCGCCGCCGTCGGTCTGGCGCTGCGGCTGTGGGAGTCCGCCCAGCTCGCCGGCGCGGCGCACAGCGCGCTGGTGAAGCTGCGCGCCGCCGGCCTCGACGTCGACCCCGGGCGGACGCTGCCCATCCAGCCGCGGCTGGACTCCGACGAGCCGGCCTTCGAGCCCTGCTACGCCGCCGCCCGCGACCGCCGCGAGCTGCACTTCGACTACCGCCGTCCCGACGAGGACACCCCCGCCCGCCGCCGGGTGCAGCCGTGGGGCGTGGTGGCCTGGCACGGCCGCTGGTACCTCGTCGGCCTCGACCTCGACCGGCAGGCCCCCCGGGTGTTCCGGCTCTCCCGGGTGGTCGGCACGCCGAAGGCGAGCGGCCCGGACAACGCCTTCGAGCCGCCGGCCGACCTCGACCTCGCCGCCCTGGTCGCCCGGCAGTCCGACCGCTCCGGCGGGGGTGGGGAGCACCTGGTGGTCGTCCGCGCCCGGCCGGGCACCGCGGTCGGGCTGCGCCGCTGGGCGCAGCCGCTGGGTGCCGGGGACGACGGCGAGGACCGGCTGCAGCTGCGCACCACCGAGCCGGGGCGGCTGGCCGACCAGCTGGCCTCCTTCGGCCCGGACGTGGTGGTCGAGGCGCCGGCGGAGGTACGGGCGGCGGTCGTCGAGCGGCTGACCCGGCTGGCCGCGATGGGGGACCGGCCGTGAGCAGCCCGGCGACCAACGAGCGGATGACCCGGCTGCTGTCGCTGGTGCCCTACCTGACCGCGCGGCCGGAGGGGGTGCCGCTGGCGGAGGTGGCCCGCGACTTCGGCGTCCCCGAGCGGCAGCTGCGCCGGGACCTGGAGCTGCTGTGGATGTGCGGCCTGCCCGGCTACGGCCCCGGTGACCTCATCGACCTGTCCTTCGAGGGCGACCGGGTGCGGGTCACCTTCACCGCCGGCATGGTGCGGCCGCTGCGGCTGACCACCGACGAGGCGGTGGCCCTGGTGGTCGCGCTGCGCACCCTGCTGGAGCTGCCCGGGCTGGCCGAGCAGGACGCGGTCGGCCGGGCGCTGGCGAAGGTGTCGGCCGCCGCCGGGCACGCCGCCGAGCGGGTCACCCCGGTGGCGCTGTCGGTCGACGCCCGCGAGCAGGCGCTCGCCGTCGTCCGGGAGGGGCTCGAGCGGGGGCGGGCGCTGCACCTGCACTACTACGTGCCCACCCGCGACGAGCGCACCGAGCGCACCGTCGACCCGATGCGGCTGCACCTGGTCGACGGCCGCTGGTACCTGGAGGCGTGGTCGCGGGAGGTCGCCGGCGTGCGGCTGTTCCGGCTGGACCGCATCGACGAGGTCCGGGTGCTCGACGAGCCGGCCGCCCCCCCGCCGCAGGCCGCGCCCCGTGACATCGCCGCCGGGGTGTACCAGCCCGCCCCCGACGCGCCGGTGGTGCGGCTGCGGTTGGCCCGCACCGCCCGCTGGGTGGCCGAGTACTACCCGGTGGAGGACGTCCGCGAGGTCACCGACCCGCCCGGCGGGCTGGCCGTCGCGCTGCGCACCGCCGACCTGGCCTGGGCCCGCCGGCTGGTGGCCTCCCTGGGCGGCGCGGCCACCGTCGACGAGCCCGCCGAGCTGGCCGCGGCGGTGGCGGCCGACGCCCGCGCCGCGCTGGCCCGCTACGGGGTCGAGGGCGCCGCGTCCTAGGGTCGTCGTCGTGCTGTGGGTCGTGTGGATCGCCGTCGTCGTGCTGTCCCTGGTCGTGCTCGGCGTGCTCGTGCACGGCCTGCTCGGCGCCGGCCGGCGGCTGGCCCGCGAGCTGGAGGGCGCCGAGCAGGACGTGCGGCCCTTCCTCGAGCAGGCGCAGGCCACCGCGGCCCGGGCGGCGGCGCTGCAGGACCAACGCCGCACCAGCGACGGCTGAACGGCTGCTGAACGCCCGTCCCCGGCCCGTCCGGCACGCCGGGGACGGGCACCGCGCGGCGTAGCATCGCCTCGTCCACTCGACCTGGAGGACGCATGAACCTCGGCCCGCTGGAGATCGGCCTGATCATCCTGGCCGTCCTGCTGCTGTTCGGCTACAAGAAGCTGCCCGACGCCTCGCGCTCGCTGGGCCGCTCGCTGCGCATCTTCAAGGGCGAGATGAAGGGCATGAAGGACGACGACACCCGCGCCCCGGCGGGTGCACCGGCGGCCGCCGCGGTGGTGCCGCCGGCCCCGGCCCAGCTCGACGCCGCCGACCGTGACCGGCGGGCGCAGCTGGAGGCCGAGGCGGCCGCGGCCGAGGCGCGCGCGGCCGAGCTGCGGGCGCGCGCCGCGCGCCCCGGCGTCGCCGACCCCCGCTGAGCACACCCGGGAGCAGGGACGTGAGCGGGTCCTCCGCGCGGCTGCCGCGCCGCCGGCGCCGGCGACCGCCCCGGGACCCCGAGGCGACGATGTCCCTCGTCGCCCACCTCACGGAGCTCCGCAACCGCATCGCCAAGGCGCTGCTGGCGCTGGCGCTGGGCACCGTCGTCGGGTTCCTCTGGTACGACCACGGGCTGCTGACCTTCCTCAGCGCGCCCTACTGCTCGCTGCCGGCCGAGCTGCGCTTCCAGGGCGACGAGAACTGCCGCCTGGTCGTGCTCGACGTGTTCGGCGGCGTGCTGCTGCGCCTGAAGATCGGCCTGATCGCCGGGGCCGTGCTGTCCTCGCCGTTCTGGCTGTGGCAGTTGTGGGCGTTCATCACCCCGGGCCTCAAGCGCAACGAGAAGCGCTACGCGGTCACCTTCGTCGCCGCCTCCACGCTGCTGTTCGCCCTCGGCGCGGTGCTGGCCTACGTGACCCTCTACAAGGGGCTGGAGCTGCTGCTCGGGCTCGCCGGTGACGAGGTGGCCTTCCAGCTGACCGCGCCGGACTACCTGGGCTTCGTGATCAGCCTGCTGGTGGCCTTCGGGCTGAGCTTCGAGCTGCCGCTGATCGCGATCGCGCTGAACCTGGTCGGCGTCCTGTCGCACGCGGCACTGGCGAAGAGCCGGCGCTGGATCTTCTTCCTGACCATCGTGTTCGCCGCGTTCGTCACCCCGACGCAGGACCCGTTCACCATGCTGGCCATGGCGCTGCCGATGGTGGTGCTGTTCGAGCTGGCCATCCAGGTCGCCCGGGTCGTGGACAAGCGGCGGGCCAAGCGCGACGCGCTCGAGCACTTCCACGGCCTGTCCGACGACGAGGCCTCCCCGCTCGACGCCCGCCCCTCCCGGCTGGACGCGACCCCGACCTCGCAGGCGGAGCTCGCGGCCGACGACGCCGCGCCGGCCGACCGGCCGGGCGCCCGCTCCCGCTGAGGACAGACCGCTCGTGCGGCCGGTCCGCCGCGGGATCAGCGGGCCGGCCGCTCCGCCTGCGGGGATCAGTGGGGGAGGGCGGGGTCCGGCGGCACCGCGGCCAGCGCCTCGACCAGCAGGCGGCGCGGTGGGCCGACCGGCGCTCCCGGCGGCGGGCCGGCCGGGCGCTCGATGGCGGCCTCCCGTGGCAGGCCCGAGCCCAACACGCCGCTGTCGCCGGCGGTGACCGGACTGTCGCGCCGGTGCTCGGCCCGGGGCGCCGGCCGTCCGGGCAGCCAGCCCTGGGCCAGCATCTCGGCGACCCGGGGGCGCACTGCGGTCAGGGCGGCAGGCGGGTCGACCATGTGCATGTGCCGCAGCACGGCCCGACCCACGACGGGATCGGCGCCGGCGGCGGCCAGCACGAGCAGGTGGGGAACCGGCTGCTGCCCGGCCGGCGGGCCGGTCATCGGCGGGCGGCCGTCGCGCACGTTGCGCCAGGCCTGAGCCCGTGCCACGTCGGTCATCCGGGCGTCGTCGAACCACGCGCGCAGCTCGCCGTCGACCCAGGAGTCGACCTCCGACCGCCACGCGCCGGCGTCGTCCGGGGCGGCGGCCACGGCGCTGACCAGCCGCAGCGCGTGCGTCACCGCCAGCGACAGACCCCGGCCGAAGTGCGGATTGGTGGTGCACACGACGTCGGCGAGGGGAACCAGTCCCAGCGGGGCGGTGTCGTCGAGGGTGCGGAAGATGCTGCGCAGGCCACTCATGACCATGACCGGAGAGACGGCCTCGGCCCGCGCGGGCTCGGTCCACTCCGCGGCCAGGGGCACCACCTGCGTTGCCGCGTCGAAGACGGCCTGCCCCCGCAGCGGCGCCAGCTCCGGGTCGTCCGGCAGGCGGGTGAAGCACACGGAGAACGTGCCGGCGTCGTGGGGGAACACCAGCAGCGCGTAGCCGTCGCCCTCGGCCACCGAGATCACGTTCCGGTTCACCGTGCCGAACCCGGCACCGGGCCTCAGCCGGTAGCGGCGGGAGACGTACACCTCGTCGGCTGGCGCGTCGACCACCTCGCGCAACCAGGGACGGGAGAGCCGTCCCCGCCGGCCGGTGGCGTCGACGACGAGCTCGCCGGGCAGCAGGGAGCCGTCGGCGAGACGGACCCCGCACGCCCGGCCGCGGTCGACGGCGACCTCGCGGACGGCGGCGTCGACCCGCTGCACTCCCGGCTCGGCCTCCACCGCGGCGCGCAGCACCCACTCGAGCGTGCTGCGCCGGCACCACAGGGCGGTCAGGCTGTCGGGCAGGTCCACCGGGCAGGCGCCGCGTGCCATCAGCGCCGCGAGGACGTCGGGCAGCGCGGCCGCCAGCTCTCCGTACAGCCGGGCCAGGAAGGCGTGCGGCTGGTGGAACTGCGCGACGCCGCGCCGCTCCCATGCCTCCACGCCTGCCACGTCCCCGGGTGGCGGGGTGGTGTCCCGGTCGACGAGCCCGACCCGGTGCCCCTGACGGGCGAAGGCGAGAGCCGCCGTGAGCCCGGCGATGCCGGCACCGGCGATGACGACCTGCATGACTCCTCCTGGGATAGGCGGCAGGAACTCACCCGGTCCGCGGGGAAGTCGGTCGGTGAGGTCTTGATCGAGATCGGTCGGGCGGCGACATCATGCACCCGCACCGGTCGGGTGTCCCAGTGCCCGCGGCGGCTGGAGCTGCGAAGATGCACGAACGTGTCACGGGAGAGCCCGGCTCCGACCGGCGGGGAGGCACGGTGGACACCGGCGCGGGGACCAGGATCGACGTCGCCGTCCTCGTCAGCCCCGCCGCCGGGCGGGGCCGGGCCCGGCTGGTCTCCGGCGCGGTCCTCGACGCGCTGACCCGCGGCGGGCTGGCTCCGCGGGTGCTCGACGCGTCCACCCGGGCCGCCGCCGAGCGGGCCGCCGCCGGGGCCGTGGCGGCGGGCACCGGGGCGGTGGTGGCCGTCGGCGGGGACGGCGCCGCGCACGCCGCGCTGCAGGCGGTCGCGGGCACCGGCACGCCGCTGGCGGTCGTCCCGGCCGGCACCGGCAACGACCTGGCGCTGGCGCTGGGCGTGCCGCCCGAGCCGGTGGCCGCCGCCACCGCGGCCGCCGCCGACCTGCGCGGGGGAGAGGTGCGCCCGGTCGACGCCGGCCGGGCCGGGGGCCGCTGGTGGGCCACGGTGCTGTGCTGCGGGTTCGACTCCGCGGTCACCGACCGGGCCGGCCGGCTGCGCTGGCCGCGCGGCCCGCGCCGCTACGACGTCGCGATCCTCGCCGAGCTGGCCCGGCTGCGGCCCCGCGAGGTGGTGCTGACCCTGGACGGGGCGGCGCGGACGGTGCCGGTCACGCTGGTCGCCGTCGGCAACACCGCCTGGTACGGCGGCGGCATGCGGGTGTGCCCGGCCGCCGACCCCGCCGACGGGCTGCTCGACGTCACCGTGGTGGGTCCGGTGTCGCGGCGGGAGCTGGTGCGGACCCGGCCGCAGCTCACCGCCGGCACGCACGTCGAGCACCCGGCGGTCACCGTGCACCGCGCGGCCCGGGTGGAGCTGGCCGGGACCGGGATCACCGCCTGGGCCGACGGGGAGCCGGTGGCGGCGCTGCCGGTGGTCGCCGAGGCGGTGCCCGGCGCGCTGGGCGTGCTGGGCAGCGGCCGTGGGGGCGGCGCCACGATCAGGTGACCTGATCGTGGCGGGTCCTCCCGCACGGTGCGCGCTGAGGGAGGACGCGCTGCGGTGAGGGAGGACGCCGGTCCGCCGCGCCGACGTCCGTCCGTTATCCCCAACCGCCGGGCACAGTCGGCCGACGCGGCGTCCCGCCGGGCGAGCGCCTAACGTGGAGCACATGTCCAGCCCCGCCGAGCGGTACGCGGCTGCCCGGCGGCGCAGCGCGCACCCGACCCTGGCCGACTTCACCGCCGGGCTCGGGTTCTCCCTCGACCCGTTCCAGGTGGAGGCCTGCGAGGCGCTCGACGAGGGCGCCGGGGTGCTGGTGTGCGCCCCCACCGGGGCCGGTAAGACCGTCGTCGGCGAGTTCGCGGTGCACAAGGCGCTCGCGGAGGGCCGCAAGGCGTTCTACACGACGCCGATCAAGGCGCTGTCCAACCAGAAGTACAACGACCTGGTCGACCGCTACGGCGCCGACCGGGTCGGCCTGCTCACCGGCGACAACGCCGTCAACGGCGACGCGCCCGTGGTGGTGATGACCACCGAGGTGCTGCGCAACATGCTCTACGCGGAGTCCCCGGCCGTCGACGGCCTCGGCTACGTGGTCATGGACGAGGTGCACTACCTCGCCGACCGGTTCCGCGGCGCGGTGTGGGAGGAGGTGATCATCCACCTCCCGCAGTCGGTGACGCTCGTGTCGCTGTCGGCGACGGTGAGCAACGCGGAGGAGTTCGCCGACTGGCTGGTCACCGTGCGCGGGCACACCCGGGTCGTCGTCAGCGAGGTGCGGCCGATCCCGCTGTGGCAGCACATGCTCGTCGGCAACCGGGTGTTCGACCTGTTCAGCCTGCGGCCGGCCGCGCACGCCGCCGAGCAGGGCGGGGACCCGCGCCAGCAGTCCACCCGGGAGCGCGGTGCCAGCGTCGTCGACCCCGAGCTGGTGCGCTACGTGCGCGAGTACGAGCGGCGGCTGGACACCTGGGGCGGCGGCAACGGCGGCGGCCGCCGCGACCGCGACTGGCACCGGCCGCGCTACCGGCCGCCGGCCCGGCCGGAGGTGGTCGAGCGGCTCGACCGGGCCGGGCTGCTGCCGGCGATCACCTTCATCTTCAGCCGCAACGGCTGCGACGCCGCCGTCGCCCAGTGCCTGCAGTCCGGGCTGCGGCTGACCGACGAGGCCGAGCGCGCCGAGATCGCCCGCATCGTCGACGAGCGCACCGCCGGCCTGCCCGAGGAGGACCTGCACGTCCTGGGCTTCTGGGAGTGGCGCGAGGGGCTGCTGGCCGGGATCGCCGCCCACCACGCCGGGCTGGTGCCGGCGTTCAAGGAGACCGTCGAGGAGTGCTTCGTGCGCGGCCTGGTCAAGGCCGTGTTCGCCACCGAGACCCTCGCGCTGGGCATCAACATGCCCGCCCGCACGGTGGTGCTCGAGCGGCTGGTCAAGTGGAACGGCGAGGCGCACGTCGACGTCACGCCGGGGGAGTACACCCAGCTGACCGGGCGGGCCGGGCGGCGCGGCATCGACGTCGAGGGGCACGCGGTCGTCGTCTGGGCGCCGGGCATGGACCCCTCGGTGGTCGCCGGGCTGGCCAGCACCCGCACCTATCCGCTGCGGTCGAGCTTCCGGCCCAGCTACAACATGGCGGTCAACCTGGTCGGCTCGTTCGGCCGGGCCCGCGCCCGGGAGCTGCTGGCCTCCTCCTTCGCCCAGTTCCAGGCCGACCGCTCGGTGGTGGGGCTGGCCCGGCAGGCCGCGCGGTCCGAGCGCGACGCCGAGCGGTTCGCCGCGGAGATGGCCACCGAGGGCGGGGACGTGCTCGCCTACGCCCGGCTGCGCCGCGAGATCGCCGACCGGGAGCGGGAGCTGTCCCGCGACTCGGCGGCCAAGCGCCGGATGGAGGCCGCCGACGCGCTGGCCGCGCTGCGCCCCGGCGACGTCATCCGGGTGCCCTCGGGCCGCCGGCAGGGCCTGGCCGTCGTGCTGGACCCGGGGATCACCGACCTGGCCGACCCCCGGCCGCTGGTGCTCACCGAGGACAAGTGGGCCGGCCGGCTGGGCAGCGTGGACTTCCCGACGCCGGTCACCGCGCTGGCCCGGGTGCGGGTGCCGCGGAACTTCAACCACCGCAGCCCGCACGCCCGCCGCGACCTGGCCTCCACGCTGCGCACCGCCCGCCTGGAGAACGACCTGGGCGCCCGGCGGGTCAAGCACCGCTCGGCCGCCGCCGACGACCCGGTGCTGGCCGACCTGCGCCGGGCGGTGCGCAACCACCCGGTGCACGCCCTGCCCGACCGGGAGGAGCGGGTCCGCTTCGCCGAGCGGTACCTGCGGGCGGTCGCCGACGCCGAGGCCACGCACCGCAGGATGGCCGAGCGCACCGGCTCGCTGACCCGGCAGTTCGACCGCACCTGCGACGTCCTCGAGGAGCTGGGCTACCTGGTGCCCGAGCCGGCGCCGCTGGTGCCGGTCGACAGCGACGAGGTCGCGGCGGTCGACGACGTCCCGCGGGTCACCGAGGAGGGCCGCCGGCTGGCCCGCATCTGGTCGGAGGGCGACCTGCTCGTCGCCGAGTGCCTGCGCGCCGGCGCCTGGCGCGGCCTGGGCCCCGCCGAGCTCGCCGCCGCCGTGTCCACGCTGGTGTTCGAGGCACGCCGGGAGACCCCGGGGCAGCCGGCCGTGCCGGGCGGGGCGGTGGCCGCCGCGATCGGCGAGATGCGCCGGATCCGCTCGCGGCTGCAGGACGTCGAGCTCGACCGCGGCCTGCCGGCCACCCGGGACCTGGACCTGGGGTTCGCGTGGGCGGCGTACCGGTGGGCCGACGGGCAGACCCTCGACCGGGTGCTCGCCGGCGCCGAGCAGGCCGGCACCGAGCTCTCCGGCGGCGACTTCGTCCGGTGGGCGCGCCAGCTGGTCGACGTGCTCGACCAGCTGGCGAAGGTGGCCGACGAGGCGGTGGCGGGGGTGGCGCGGGCCGCGGTGGGCCGGATCCGGCGCGGCGTGGTGGCGGTCGCCGTCAGCGGCTGACCCGGGCGGGCCGGGCCGCGGCGCGCGGCGGCCGTGCGGGCCGTCCGGTGGTGCACAATCGCCCCGCTCCCGTGACGCAGTGTCATGGGAGGACCCGGATGGGTCGACGGGAACGAGCAGGAGCGACGATGACCAACCCCCCGCAGGGTGGCCAGCCGGGGCAGTACGGGCAGCCGGGGCAGTACGGCCAGCAGCCGGGACAGCCGGGCCGGTACGGGCAGCCCGGGCAGTACGGCCAGCCGGGAGGGCAGTACGGGCAGCCCGGGCAGCAGCCCGGCCAGTACGGGCAGCCGGGGCAGTACTCCCAGCCGGGGCAGTACGGCCAGCAGCCCGGCCAGTACGCGCAGCCCCAGTACGGCCAGCCGGGGCAGTACGGGCAGCCGGGGGGCTACGGGCAGCCGGGCTTCGGCCAGCAGCCGAAGAAGTCGCGGACCGGGCTGATCGTGGGCCTGGTGGCGCTCGCCGTCGTCGTCATCGCCGCGGCCGTCGTGCTGCCGCTGGTGCTGGGCCGGGACGTCCTCGACCGCGGCCGCGCCGAGCGCGACATCGCCGAGCAGTTCAGCGAGACCTTCGGCGTGGGCATCGAGGTCAGCTGCGAGCAGGAGATGGTGGTGGAGAACGGCGCCACCTACGAGTGCTCGGGCACCACCGAGGACGACGAGGACGTGACGATCCGCGTCGCGATCACCGACGAGGACTCCGCGGCCTACACCTGGGACGTCGCCTGAGGGACGTCGCCCGGGGGACGTCGCGCGGGCGGACCCGTCCCGCCGGCCGGCGTCCTCAGTCGAGGACGTCGGACGGCCAGCCCAGTGCGGCGCCCAGCCGCCCCAGCGACGAGCGCAGTCCGTGCGCCTCGGCCAGCCCGGCCAGCGCCGCGGCGTCGGCCGGCCGGCGGGGCAACGTCCCCTCGACCGCCGGCAGGTCGATGTGGCGGGCCACGGCCACCACCACCGGCGCGGCGTCGAGGTACTCCGCGCCGGCGTGCAGCCGCTTGAGGACCGCTCCGGTCAGCGGCGCGCTCGGCACCACCGTCCGGGCCGCGGCCGCGCGGATGCCGGCCAGGTCGCCGAACTCGCTGACCAGCGCCGCGGCCGTCTTCGCGCCGATGCCGGCCACCCCGGGCAGCCCGTCGCTGGGGTCGCCGCGCAGCACCGCGAAGTCGGCGTAGGCGCGCCCGGGGATGCCGTACTTGGCGGTCACCGCGGCCTCGTCGACCACCTCGATGTCGGTGATGCCGCGCGCGGTGTAGAGCACCCGGACGCCGCGGGCGTCGTCCACGAGCTGGAACAGGTCCCGGTCGCCGGTGACGACGTCGACCGCCCCGCGGGCGCGGGTGGCCAGCGTGCCGATGACGTCGTCGGCCTCGTAGCCCGCCGCCCCGACGCGGGCGATGCCGGCCGCGGCCAGGACGTCGACGAGCACCGGCACCTGCGGGCCGAGCTCGTCGGGGGTCTCCTCGCCGCCGTCGGGGGAGAGCCGGTGTGCCTTGTACGACGGCAGCGCCGCGACCCGGAACGCCGGCCGCCAGTCGTCGTCCCAGCAGGCCACCAGCCGGTCGGGGGCGTGCGCGGTGAGCAGCCGGGCGGTCATGTCCAGGAAGCCGCGGACGGCGTTGACCGGCCGCCCGTCGGGCGCGGTCACGCTGGTCGGGACGCCGTAGAACGCCCGGAAGTAGAGGCTGGCGGCGTCGAGCAGCATCGTGGTCACGGGCGGGGACGGTAACGGCCGGGGAAACCGGCGGGGGAGCGGTCGGTGCCCGGGGTTAGTGTCCGGGCGTGGCAGACAGCACGGGGGCCCTCGTCAGCACCGACCGCGTGTACGCCGCCCGCGCCGTGGCCGCGGAGGTCGGCGCCGACGTCCTGGTCCTCACCCCGGGGTCGGACCTGCGCTACCTGTGCGGCTACCACGCGCACGCGATGGAGCGGCTGACCGCGCTGGTCGTGCCGTGCCGCGGTGAGCCGCTGCTGGTGGTGCCGCGGCTGGAGGCCCCGATGGTCGACGCCAGCCCGGCCGGCGCGCTGGGCCTGGACCTGGTCGCCTGGGACGAGACCGACGACCCGTTCGCCGTCGTCGCCCGCGAGGTGACCGCCCGGCTGGGCAGCGCACCCACCCGGGTCGCCGTCGGCGCCCGCACCTGGGCCGAGCACGCCCTCGGGGTGCACCGCGCGCTGCCCGGCTCGGTGCTGGAGCTGGCGACGCCGGTGCTCGACCGGCTGCGCATGGTCAAGACGCCGGCCGAGGTCGAGGAGCTGGCCGCCGCCGGCGCGGCGATCGACCGGGTGCACGCGCGGATGGCCGAGTGGCTGCGGGTGGGCCGCACCGAGGCCGAGGTGGGCGCCGACATCGCCGCGGCGATCCTCGCCGAGGGGCACGTGGGCGTGGACTTCGCCATCGTCGGCTCCGGGCCCAACGGCGCCAGCCCGCACCACGAGCTCTCCGACCGGGTGGTGCAGGCCGGCGACGTCGTCGTCGTCGACATCGGCGGGGAGACGGCCACCGGCTACCGCTCGGACTGCACCCGCACCTACGTCGTCGGCGCGGAGCCCCCGGCCGAGGTCGCCGAGTGGTACGGCGTGCTGCAGGACGCGCAGGAGGCAACCGTGGCCGCCGTCCGGCCCGGCGTGACCGCCGAACAGGTCGACGCCGTCGCCCGCGACCGGATCACCGCGGCCGGGTGGGGCGAGCACTTCATCCACCGCACCGGGCACGGCATCGGGCTGGACACCCACGAGGCGCCCTACATCGTGGCGGGCAACGACCTGCCGCTGGAGGCGGGCATGGCCTTCTCCGTCGAGCCGGGCATCTACCTCGCCGGCCGCGCCGGCGCCCGCATCGAGGACATCGTCGTCTGCACCGACGAGGGCGTGCGCGTCCTCAACCGGGGCCCCCGTGCGCTCGGCGTCCTCCCCGGCTGAGCCGGGCGGGGAGCACCCCGCCGCGCCCGACGTCGACCGGGCGCTGCTGGCCGCGCTGGCCCGCGACGGGCGGGCGAGCTACACCGAGCTAGCCGAACGGGTCGGGCTGTCGGTGTCGGCGGTCCACCAGCGGGTGCGCCGGCTCGAGCAGCGCGGGCTGATCACCGGCTACCGCGCCGCGGTCGACGCCCGCCGGGTCGGGCTGGGGTTGACCGCCTTCGTGTCGATCACGCCGCTGGACCAGGCGCGGGCCGACGACGCCCCGGGGAAGCTGGTGCACCTGGACGCGATCGAGGCCTGCTACTCGGTGGCCGGGGTGGAGAGCTACCTGCTCAAGGTGCGGGTGGCCTCGCCGGAGGCGCTCGAGGCCCTGCTGCGCGAGATCCGGACGACGGCCAACGTGAGCACCCGGACCACCGTGGTCCTGTCGACCTTCTACGAGGACCGCCCTCCCGTCTGAGTCCGGAGGACCGGGTGTCCGATCTCGGCGTGGCCCGCGGGGTCGGCGAGCACCTGCCCGGCACGCTGCTCGCCCTGGTCGCCGCGCTGCTGTTCGGGCTGGGCTCGGTGCTGCAGCACGAGGCGGCCGCCCGGGCCGCGGCCGGCGGGCGGCTGCGCCTGCGGGCGCTGGTCCGGCAGCGCACCTGGGTGCTGGGCCAGGCGGCCACCACGAGCGGCACCGGGGCCCAGGTCGCCGCGCTCGCGCTGGCCCCGGTGGCGCTGGTGCAGCCGTTGCTCGCCGGCCAGCTGGTGGCCGCCCTCGGGGTGCGCACCGAGCGCACGCGGCGGTCCCCGTCCGGGAGGGAGTGGCTGGGCGCCCTGCTCACCGTGGGCGGGCTGGCGGTGTTCGTCGTGGCGGCCCGCCCGGGCCGCGCGGTGGCCGGCGGACCGCCGCCCGCGTGGACCTCGGTGGCCGCCGTCGTGGTGGTCACGCTGGCCGTCGCGCTCACCGCCCGGCTCGGCCCGGGCCGGGGCGCCGCGCTGGCCTGCGGCGTCACCGGCGGCCTGGCCGCCGGCGTGGCCGCGGTGCTGGTCTCGGCGGCGCTCGGCGTGCTGTCGGCCGACGGGCCGGCCGCCGCGCTCCTCCGGCCCGAGCCGTGGGGCGCCGTCGTGGCGTCGGTGGTCTCCCAGCTGGGCGCCCAGCAGGCCTACGGGCGCGGGTCGCTGAGCTGGTCGCTGCCCGCGCTGGTGGTGTTCGACCCGCTGGCCGCCGTGCCGGCGGCACGGCTGCTGCTGGGGGAGCACCTCGAGCCCGGTCACGCGACGGTGTGGGGTCCGGCCGGGCTGCTGGCCGTCGTCGGGGTCGTCCTGCTCACGCGCGGCGGCGGATCCCAGGCGGACGACGTGAGGTGAGTCGGCCGTCGGCCTGCCCGACGCCGTCGTGCCCTTGACCGTTATCCCTAATTCAGGATCGGCAAGAAGCCGACGACACGACCCAACAGCGAGAGTGACACGGCGTCGACTGGACATCCGATCGAACGTGTGTTCGCATGCCGGGGTGCGCTGGGACGGGCAACGGCTGGACGCCGACGACGGGACGCTGCTACCGGGCATGCCCAGCGCCCGTGGGCTGCTGCGCAGCGTGCAGGTGCCCGAGTTCCCGGGTGTGACGCTGCACGAGGTGCTGTCCCGGTCGGCGCTGAACAAGGTCCCCGAGGGCTCGCGGATGCCGTTCGCCTACACGATCAACCCGTACCGGGGCTGCCTCCACCGGTGCATCTACTGCTATGCCCGCTCGTCGCACGAGTGGCTGGAGCTCGACAGCGGCCACGACTTCGACACCCAGATCGTGGTCAAGACCAACCTGGTCGAGGTGCTGCGGCGGGAGCTGGCCCGGCCGTCGTGGCGCCGCGAGCACGTGGCGCTGGGCACCAACACCGACCCCTACCAGCGCGCCGAGGGCCGCTACCGGCTCATGCCCGGCGTCATCCGGGCGCTGGCCGACTCGGGCACGCCGTTCTCGATCCTCACCAAGGGGACGCTGGCCCGCCGCGACCTCCCGTTGCTGGCCGGCGCCGCCCGCGACGTGCCGGTGGGCTTCGGGGTGTCGCTGGGCATCTGGGACGACGAGCTGCACGCCTCCCTCGAGCCGGGCGTGCCCTCGCCGCGGGCCCGGCTCGACCTGGTCCGCGCGGTCATCGGCGCCGGCCTGCCGTGCGGGGTCTTCCTGGCGCCGGTGCTGCCGGGCCTCACCGACCGGCTCGCCGACCTCGACGCCGCCCTGGAGGCGATCGCGGCCGCCGGCGCCACCGGGGTCACCGTCGTGCCGCTGCACCTGCGCCCGGGCGCCCGGGAGTGGTTCTCCGCCTGGCTGGCGCGCGAGCACCCGGCGCTGGTGCCGCGGTACCGGCAGCTCTACCGGGGCGGGGCCTACGTACCGCCGGAGTACCGCTCGTGGCTGGCCGAGCGGATCGCGCCGCTGCTGCGCCGGCACGGCCTCGACCGCCACACGGGCGGACAGGCGCGGGAGGGCCAGCCGCCGTCGGGGGTGCCCGGCGACGACGAGGCCTCGTTCCCGGCCGGCAGCCTGCCGCCGCCGCGGGACGACCGGCCGGTGACCGGCCGCCGGGGGAGGACCCGCCCCGCGGCCCGCGACGAGGCCGTCCCCGGGCAGCTGGCCCTGCTCTGACGGGTGGTCCGGCGGGGGAGGGGAGGGGAGGGGTCAGCGGCCCGCTGGGGCGGGCGCGCCGGCCCCGCGGTTGGCCCGCGCGGCGCGCTCGGCGCGGACCGCGCCCCGGGGGGCGACGGGCTCGGCGCCGGCCGCCAGCGCCAGCCGGCGGTAGGAGTCGTAGGACAGCGTCTCGTAGACCGCCGCCAGCGCCTCGGCCTGCTGCCTGCGCCGCCCGGCGGTGGTGCCCCGCAGGTGCAGCGCGGTGCGGACGGCGTGCTTGGTGAAGGTCACCTGCAGCGCCTGGCTGGACAGCCGCCCGCCGACCTCCGAGGTGAAGCCCGGCCCGCGGCGCAGTGCCGGCAGCACCCATGGGCTGGCCGCCAGCGCCGGGAACCGGTTGCGGACGGTCTCCCAGGCGTGCCACGCGGTCAGCGCCCCCGGGACCGCCCACTCGCCGTCGTCGGTCCGCACCAGCAGCCGCCGGCTCGTGGGGTGGACCTGGTCGCGGCGCAGGTCGCGGAAGGTGCCCACCGGCGCCGGCCAGTGCAGCGCGATCGCGCACCACACCACCGTGCGCAGGTGCTCGGGCTGCTCGCCCCGTACCTCGGTCAGCGGCCGCAGGTCGAGCGTGCGGGGATCGGGCTCGGGAGTGGGCGGCGTGGGCAGGGGGACCCCGCCGTAGCGGGCGACCTTGCTGTACAGCGTGACCGTGGCCGGTTTCCAGCCGCGCGCCGCGGCGACGTCGTCCATGCCGCCGGTGGCGAGCTCCTCGGGCCCGAGGCCGAGTTCCAGTGCGGCGTCGACGAGCCGGCGCCACTGCACCGCGTAGCCCTCGGGCGGCTCCAGCCGGGCCCACTCGCGCGCCGCGGGCACCGACGGCATCTCCGGCAGCGGCCCCTGCCACGTTTTGCTCACCCCGCCATCCTAGCCGTTATCCCCAACAAAGAGTCGAATCAACCACGGACAAAGCCACAGACTCACACCGAGGACGACGGGAGAAGGGCGCTCGCGGTCAGCGAGCTGGTCGAGCAGGCCCGCCCCGCCACCGCCGGAGGTGCCGCGGGCATCGAGCACGCACGAGGTCCTCCTGGAGTCGGGGCCGCGGATCCCCATCACGGCGGTGGCCCGCCTGGACGGTCGTCCTGCGCCGCGGGTGCCGCGCGCCCACGATGTCCCGGTGCGCACGGTGGGGGTCGAGGAGGAGCTGCTGGTCGTCGACCCGTCGGGGAGGCCGGTGCCGCGCGGGCCCGAGGCGTTGGCGGTGGCCTCCCGGCGGGGAGAGGGGGAGACCCCGGAGGAGCACGAGCGCGAGAACGACGCGGCCGACGACGGGGCGCGGGGCCACCTGGTGCCCGAGCTCAAGCAGCAGCAGCTGGAGCTGGGCACCCGGGTGTGCACGGGCCTGGACGAGGTCGACCGGGAGCTGCGCGCCTGGCGTGACCGGGCCGACGACGCCGCGCGGGCGGTCGGGGCGCGGGTGGCGGCGCTCGCCACCTCCCCGGTCGCCGTCGACCCGGCGCCCACGCCCGGGCAGCGCTACAGCGCGATGGAGGAGACCTTCGGCCTCATCGCCCGCGACCAGCTCACCTGCGGCTGCCACGTGCACGTCTCCGTGGCCGACGACGAGGAGGGCGTCGCCGTCCTCGACCGGATCCGGGTGTGGCTGCCGGTGCTCACCGCGCTGACCGCGAACTCCCCGTTCTGGCTCGGCGCCGACAGCGGCTACGCCAGCTACCGCTCGCAGGCCTGGAACCGCTGGCCCTCCGCGGGGGCCGCCGAGCCCTTCGGCGACGCCGCCGGCTACCACCGGGCCGTCGCCGACCTGGTGGCCACGGAGACGATCGTCGACGCCGGCCAGGTGTACTTCGACGCCCGGCTGTCGCTGGCCTGGCCGACGGTCGAGGTGCGGGTGGCCGATGTCGCGCTGCGGGTGGAGGACGCGGTCACCCACGCCGGGCTGGTCCGCGCGCTGGTCGACACCGCGGCGGGGGAGTGGCGGGCGGGCCGGCCGGTGCCGCCGGTGCGGGCGGAGCTGCTGCGGGTCGCGGCGTGGCGGGCCGGCCGGTCGGGGACCACCGGGGACCTGGTGCACCCCCGCACCGGGCGGCCCGCGCCGGCCGCGGACGTCGTCGCGGCGCTGCTCGAGCACGTCGGGCCGGCCCTGGCGGCCGCTGGGGACCGGGAGCGGGTCGCCGACGGCGTCACCGCGGTCCTCGCCCGGGGCACCGGGGCGGACCTGCAGCGGCGGGTGTACCGGGAGACCGGGGACCTGGCCGCCGTCGTGCGCGCCGCCGTCGACCGGACGCTGGGGGCGTGACCAGGTGGCTCCCAGGCGACCGGGCTATCGTCCGGCCATGTACACCGCGAGCTGGCGGGACGTCGTCCGGCGCGACACCTTCGGGTCCCACCCCGACCGCCGGGACGCGCCCTACCGGCTGGTCGTCCGGGTGACGCTGGTGATCTTCCGGCTGCTGCGGCTGCGTTTCGACGTCCGCGGCTCCGAGCACGTGCCCACCGCGGGCGGGGCGGTGATCTGCAGCAACCACGTCAGCTACCTCGACTTCACCTTCCTGGGGCTGGCCGCGCTGCCCCGGCACCGGCTGGTGCGCTTCATGGCCAAGGCGTCGGTGTTCGGCCACTGGTTCGCCGGGCCGTTCATGCGGGCGATGCAGCACATCCCGGTCGACCGCACGGCCGGGGCGGCCGCCTTCGAGGCCGCCGTCCGGGCGCTCAAGGACGGCCAGTTGGTCGGGGTCTTCCCCGAGGCGACCATCAGCCAGAGCTTCACGGTCAAGGACCTCAAGGCCGGCGCGGCCCGGATGGCCATCGACGCGGGCGTGCCGATCATCCCGGCCGCGGTCTGGGGCGGGCACCGGGTGGCCACCAAGAAGCGGCCGGTCGACCTGACCCGCGGCCGGGCGGTGACCGTGCTGCTCGGCGAGCCGCTCGTCCCCGAGCCGGGGGAGACCCCCGTGGCGCTGCTGGCCCGTACCCGGGCGGCGATGGAGGCCCTGCTCGACGAGGCCCAGCGCACCTACCCCCAGCAGCCGGACGGCCCCGAGGACCGGTGGTGGCTGCCCGTCCACCTCGGCGGTACCGCGCCCACCCTGGCGGAGGCCGCGGCGCGCGACGTCGAGGACGCCGCCGGCAAGCGGGTGCGCACGCGGCGCCGGGCGCGGCTGCGGGCCCGGCTGACCGGCCGGCGCCGGCGCCGGCCCCCCGGCGCGGCGGCGTGACCCGGGGCCGGGGTCAGTCGACCACCGGCGGGGCCATCAGCCGGAACGCCTCCAGCTCCACGTCGTACCAGCGGCGCAGCCGGCCCAGCGGCTGCATGCCCAGCCGCCGGCAGACCGCCAGCGAGGCCTCGTTGCCGGGCCGCACGACGGCGTAGACCTCGGGCACCCCGGCGCCGAAGGCGCGCTCGACCACGGCCCGCGCGGCCTCGGTGGCGTAGCCGCGGCCCCAGCAGTCGGGGTGCAGGTGCCAGCCGACCTCCACCTCGCCGACGCCGTCGGGCAGCGGCTTGAGCAGCACGGTGCCGGCGACCAGGGGCGGCTGCCCGCGCACCTCGACCGCCCAGCAGCCGAAGCGGGAGTCGGCGCGGGTCACCTCGGCCCACCGGCCGACCAGTTCCACCGGTCCCACCGACGGGGTGCCGCCCAGCCAACGGGTGACCTCGGGGCGGGCGTAGATGTCGGTGAGCCGGGCCAGGTCGTCGCGGCAGGTGGTCCACGGGCGCAGCCGTAGCCGGGGGGTGAGCAGGTCCCCGTCCGGCACCGGTCCTGCCTACCGCCGCCGGACGGCCCCGGCCACCCGACGGAGGCAGCCGACGCCGCCAGCCGACGGCGCCACCCGGGCGCGGGGCCGCGGCGGGGCGCCGTCATGCTCGGCGCCATGACCGCCGCCGACCTGCTCGTCTCCGACGTCACCGTGGGCGACCGCCCCGGCCGGGCGGTGCACGTCGTCGACGGGCGGATCGCCTGGCTGGGCGCGACTGGGGAGGCGCCGCGGGCCGGCCGGGTGCTGGCCGGGCAAGGGGCGCTGCTGACCCCGGCGTTCGTCGACGCCCACGTGCACGCGACCGCGACCGGCCTGGCGCTCACCGGTCTCGACCTCCACTCGAGGTCGAGCCTCGCCGACGCGCTCGCCGCCGTCGCCGCGGCGGTGGCCGGCACGCCGCCGGGGATCCTGCTGGGCACCGGCTGGGACGAGACCGGCTGGCCGGAGGGCCGCGGCCTGACCCGCGCCGACCTCGACGCCGTCGTCGGCGACCGCCCGGCGTACCTGGCGCGGGTCGACGTGCACTCCGCGACGGTGTCGACCGCCCTGCTGGACCGGGTGCCCGGCATCGGCGACCTGCCCGGCTTCTCCGCCGACGGGCAGCTGCGCCTGGACGCCCACCACGCCGCCCGGCAGGCCGCCTACGGCGCGGTGACGGCGCCGCAGCGGGCCGCCGCGCAGGCCGCGACGCTGACCGAGGCCGCCCGGCTGGGCATCGGCAGCCTGCACGAGATGGCCGGGCCGGAGGTGTCCAGCGCCGAGGACCTGCGCGCGCTGCTCGCGCTGGCCACCGACCGGCCCGGACCGCGGGTGGTCGGCTACTGGGGCGAGCTCGCCGAGCGCGGCGGGCTCGAGGTGGTGCGTGAGCTCGGCCTGGCCGGCGCCGGCGGGGACCTGTTCTGCGACGGCGCCCTCGGCTCGCACACCGCGGCGCTGCGCCTTCCCTACCGGGACCGGCCCGCCACCGCCGGGGCGCTGCGCTTCGAGCCCGCGCAGCTGGTCGACCACGTGCGGGCCTGCACCGCGGCGGGCGTGCAGGCCGGCTTCCACGTCATCGGCGACGCCGCCGTCGACCAGGTGCTCGACGCCGTCGGCGCGGTGGTCGCCGAGCTCGGGCTGCCCGCCGTGCGCGCCTGCCGGCACCGGCTCGAGCACGTCGAGATGCCCGGTGCCGAGGCGATCGGGCGGATGCGGGACTGGGGGATGGTCGCCAGCGTGCAGCCCGCCTTCGACGCGGCCTGGGGCGGGGACGCCGGCATGTACGCCGAGCGCCTCGGCGTCGACCGGGCCCGGGCGACCAACCCGTTCGCCGACCTGGCCGACGCCGGGGTCGCGCTGGCGTTGGGCAGCGACGCACCGGTGACGCCGATGGACCCGTGGGGCGGCGTGCACGCCGCGGTCGACCACTCCACGCCCGGTGCGGGCCTGCGCCCCTTCGACGCCCTCGACGCGGCCACCCACGGCGGCTGGCACGCGGTCCGGGCCGAGACCCCGGCCGGGCCGCTCGCGGTCGGCGCCCCGGCCGACCTGGCCCTGTGGGCCACGGACACCGGGCTGTCGGCCGTGCTCGCCGAGCGCGCCCGGCCCGGCTGCACCGCCCTGGTGGTGGCCGGGGAGGTGCTGTCGCTGTAGCGGGTGACCCCCGGGGCTGCGGTGACCGCATCCGCGGGGGACGCCGCCGGTCGCGCGGCCGGTCCGGCCCGGCGGGATGGGATGCTGGTCGGCGGACCACGCCGTGGTCCGCGCCCGCGGCCGCCCGCGGGCGTCCAGCCGGGGCCCGGGCCGTGCGTCCGCGGCACGACGTCGCGGGGAGGTCAGCGGTGCCACCAGCAGCCCCGGCGGGCACGCTCGACGCCGGCGCCGCCGAGCGCCCCGGCCGTCCGTCCCGGGGACCGGCCCGGTGGGCGCTGCTCGGGCGCACGGTGCTGGCCGCGGTGGGCGGGGCGGCGATGCTGCTCGCCTTCCCCGGCTGGTCGCTGCTCCCGCTCGCGGTGCTCGGCCCCGCCGCGCTGGCCCTGGCCGTGCACGGGCAGCGGGCCCGGGTCGGCGCCTGGCTGGGCCTGGTCTGCGGGCTGGCCTTCTTCGTGCCGCTGCTGTCGTGGACCGGCATCTACGTCGGCGCGTTCCCCTGGCTTGCCCTGGCCGTCTCCCAGGCCCTCTTCCTGTCCGCCCTGGGCGCGGCGACCGCGGCGGTGTCCCGGCTGCGGCTGTGGCCGCTGTGGACCGCGGCGCTGTGGGTGGCCGACGAGGCGCTGCGCGGCCGCGTCCCGCTCGGCGGGTTCCCCTGGGGGCGGCTCGGCACCAGCCAGACCGACGGGCCGCTGCTGGCGCTGGCCGCCTACGGTGGGGTCCCGCTGGTCTCCTTCGCCGTGGCCCTGACCGGCACGCTGCTGGCCGCGGCGGTGCTCGCCCTGGCCCGCGCCCGGCGTCCCGGGGATCCCGGCCGGCGGGGGCCGGCGGTCCGCACGGCGGCCGCGGCGCTGGCCGGGATGGCCGCGGTGCCCCTGCTCGGCGCGGCCGCCTGGCTGCCCCTGCCCGGCCCCTCGCTGACCGCGGGCGGCCCCACGCGCACCGTCGCGGTCGTCCAGGGCGACGTCCCCGAGGCGGGCCTGGAGTTCAACGCCCGCCGACGGGCGGTGCTGGACAACCACGTGCAGCGCACCCTGGAGCTGGCCGAGGCGGTCGCGGCCGGGGACGCCGCGCAGCCCGACCTGGTGGTCTGGCCGGAGAACAGCTCCGACATCGACCCCTACACCAACGCCGACGCCGCCGCGCAGATCAGCCGGGCCGCCGAGGCCGTCGACGCGCCGGTGCTGGTCGGCGCGGTGGTGCAGGGCCCGGGGGAGTACCTGTCCAACACCGGCATCGTGTGGGACCCCGAGACCGGGCCGGGCCAGACCTACGTCAAGCGGCACCCGGTGCCGCTGGCCGAGTACGTGCCCGCGCGGGCGTTCTTCCGCTTCTTCAGCGACAAGGTCGACCTGGTCCGCCGCGACTTCGTGCACGGCACCGAGGTCGGCGTCCTGGACATGGCCGGCGCGCGGGTCGGCGACGTCATCTGCTTCGAGGTGGTCTACGACTCCCTCGTCGCCGACACCGTGGAGGCCGGGGCGGGCATGCTCGTCGTGCAGACCAACAACGCCACCTTCGGCTACACCGACGAGAGCGAGCAGCAACTGGCCGCCAGCCGGCTGCGGGCCGTGGAGTTCGGCCGCACCGTCGTCGTGGCGGCCACCAGCGGCATCTCCGCGGTCGTGGCCCCCGACGGGACGCTGGTCCGCCGCTCGGAGCTGTTCACCCCCGCGGTGTTCGTCGAGGAGGTCGCCCAGCGCGACTCCACCACGGTCGCCCAGCGCCTCGGCGCCGCCCCCGAGTGGACACTGGCCGCCCTCGGCGCCGGCGCGCTGCTCGCCGTCGCCGTGCCCGCGCTGCGCGCCCGCCGGAGCGGCCGGTGAGCGCCCCGCGGGTGCTGGTGGTCATCCCCACCTACGACGAGGTGGAGAACCTCGAACCCGTCCTCGACCGGCTGCACGCCGCGGTGCCCACGGCACACGCGCTCGTGGTCGACGACGGCTCACCCGACGGCACCGGCGAGCTGGCCGAGAAGCTCGCCGCCCAGGACGGGCGGGTGCACGTGCTGCGGCGCACCGAGAAGTCCGGCCTGGGCCCGGCCTACGTCGCGGGGTTCCGCTGGGGCCGCGCGCACGGCTACGACGTGCTGGTCGAGATGGACGCCGACGGCTCCCACCACCCCGAGCAGCTGCCGCTGCTGCTGGCCGCCCTCGACGACGCCGACCTGGTGTTGGGCTCGCGGTGGGTGCCCGGTGGGCGGGTGGAGGACTGGCCACGCCGGCGGCTGCTGCTGTCGCGGGTGGGCAACCTCTACACCCGCTGGGCGCTGCGGCTGCCGCTGGCCGACGCCACCGGGGGGTTCCGCGCCGTCCGCGGGGAGCTGGTCGACCGGCTGCCCTTCGACGAGGTGGCCAGCCAGGGCTACTGCTTCCAGGTCGACTGGGCCTGGCGAGCGGTGCGAGCCGGCGCCCGGGTGGTGGAGGTGCCGATCACCTTCAGCGAACGCGAGTTCGGCCGGAGCAAGATGACCGCCTCGATCGTTGAAGAGGCGTTGGTGCGGGTCACGTGGTGGGGCCTGCAGGACCGGCTGGCCGACCGGCTGCCGGGCCGGGTCCCCCGCGCCGTGCCGGGACGGGTCCGCGACGGCGGGCGGTCCAGCGAGGTCCGGTAGGCGGACCCGGGCCGCCCGCGAGGCCGGACCGGGGAGAGCCGTGGGACAGGCCGGAGGACGAGCCGTGGGGCACCGGGTGGGACGCCGGGTGCGGGTGCTGGTGGGGCTGTGGGCCCTCGCCGAGGTCGCCGTGTTCGTGCTGGTGGCCGGCTGGATCGGGGTGGGTGCGACGGTGCTGGCCGCGCTGGCCACCACCGTGCTGGGCTGGGCGCTGCTGGCCCGGCAGGGCACGCGGGCGCTGCGCGAACTGGCCGAGCGCGCACGGGCGAACCGGCCGCCGGGCCGGGCCGCCTCCGACGCCGGCCTGGTCGCCGTCGGCGGGGCGCTGATGGTGCTGCCCGGCTTCCTCGGCGACGTCGTCGGGCTGCTGTGCCTGCTGCCGGTCACCCGGCCGCTGGTGCGGGCCGCGGTCGGCCGCGGGGTGGCGGCGCGGCTGGGACTGCGTCCCGCCGGCCCGGTGCGGGTGCGCAGCGCCCGGGTGCCCGGCGCGAGCTTCCCGCGCCCGGGCGGCCCGGTGCGGGTGATCGAGGGGGAGGTCGCCGGCGACCCGGTCGACGCGGAGCCGTCCGACACCGGCCGCCGGACGGTCTGACCGGCACCGGTCCCGCGCGCGGTCGTGCTCTGCCCCCAGGTGGGGGCAGAGCAC